>NZ_DASSTI010000015.1:0-5096 GCF_035708005.1 Segeticoccus sp.
AGCCTCCCGGCACCGAGGGCCAGATGACCCCGAAACCGGACCACGGCGAGCAGAGCTACCGCGGCAAGGGCCTGCTCGAGGGCAAGGTCGCACTGCTCACCGGCGCCGACAGCGGGATCGGCAAGGCGGTGGCGATCGCCTTCGCCCGCGAGGGCGCCGACCTGCTGCTGTCCTACCTCGACGAGCACGAGGACGCCAAGGACACACAGCACTGGGTGGAGCAGGCGGGCCGCCGCGCGGTCCTCGCCCCCGGCGACGTGAAGGATCCGGCGCACTGCCGCACACTCGTCGACCAGGCCGTCCACGAGCTCGGGCGACTGGACATCCTCGTCAACAACGCGGCATACCAGATGGAGCACGAGTCGGTGGAGGAGGTTTCGGACGAGGAGTGGGACCACACCCTGGCCACGAACCTCAGCGCGTTCTTCCACCTCACCAAGGCCGCGCTGCCGCACCTGCAGCCCGGGTCGTCGATCGTCGCCACCTCGTCGGTGAACTCCGACACCCCGTCGCCGTCCCTGTTCCCGTATGACGTGACCAAGGCCGGGCTCGCCAACATGTGCGCCGCGCTGGCCCAGTTGCTCGGACCGAAGGGAATCCGCGTCAACAGCGTCGCGCCCGGTCCGATCTGGACGCCGCTCATCCCGTCGACCATGCCGAGCGAGCACGTCGAGAAGTTCGGCCAGAGCACCCCGCTCGGTCGCGCCGGTCTACGTGCTGCTCGCCTCCGGCGAGGGCAGCTACATCTCCGGCGCCCGCGTCGCGGTCACGGGAGGACGCCCCATCCTCTGACGGCCGTGCCCGCGCGCGGTTGGTGACAACGGACCCCGAGCGGGCGCGCGAGCGGCTGGCCCACCCTCACGCGGCGAACCGGCTGCGGGTCCGAGCCGCCGCTTTGCGCGCTGGAGGTCGCGGCCGGACAAATTCGCCCGTCTCCCGCCGCACCGTGTCACTGTTGTGACCAATGTGACTATTGGTGTTCAGGCTGTCGGTGTGTCATCCTTGACATCGCTCTCCCAGGGGCTCCCCCGGTCCTCCGTGTCGCAAGGCACCGCACCGCCTGTGAGGTTCACCGATGGCCAGACTGCGCCGTCCTGTCACCGTGCTCGTCGCCGCGGCGGCAGCGCTCTTCCCGTATGCCGGAAGCTTGCCCTCCGCGTCCGCGGCACCTGCCGCGGGCGGCTCGTCGGGCGGCTCGGTCAGTCCCTCGCCGAGCAGCAGCGCTGCGCCGTCCGGCGCGTCGACGCGGCCCAGCCCGGCCACGCCGTCCACCCCCGCGGCCACGCGGCCCAGCGCGGCGACGCCGTCCGCTCCCGCGGCCACGCGGTCCACCCCCGCGGCCACGCCGTCCGGCCCGGCGGGCCCGACCAAGCAGGTCGCCTACCACGGCGTGAGCGTGCAGGTGCCCGCCGACTGGCCGGTGGTCGACCTCGACCGCGACCCGACCGCGTGCGTGCGGTTCGACGTGCAGGCGGTCTACCTCGGCGAACCCGGTGAGCAGCAGGACTGCCCGGCCCACGCGGTCGGCCGTGCCGACACGGTGTGGCTGCGCGACTCCGACGCCGCGAGCGCCCAGGTGCCGATGGCCCGCGCCCACGCGACCCGGCTCGGCGCCCTGCCCGCCCAGGTGCAGACCCAGGACCTGACGCAGACGACGGAGGCCGAGCTGCCCGGCCGCGGGGTCTCGATCCAGACGACCTGGGCCGACACCGCCACCGCCGCTGCCGCCTCGCACGGCAAGGGCCGGGTCGACCGGGTCCTCGAGACCGCCCAGCCCACGAACGCGAAGGACACGACCGCCCCCCGCAACCCGGAGTTCCACGCCCGGGCCGAGGCCCCCGCGCGGCCGCTCCCGCCGAAGTCGGCCGGCGCCACGAACGCCCCGGGGGTTCTCGGCAACGGCGCGGTGGCGGCCACCAACGCCGCCGCCTCCTTCATGCCGGCCGGCACCTCCGGCGGCACCGTGGCCCGGGGCATGGGCTTCGACGCCTGCGCCGCCCCCTCGGCCAGCACGATGCAGGCCTGGCTGAAGTCGCCCTACCGCAGCGTGGGGATCTACATCGGCGGCTCGATGCGCGCCTGCGGCGACGGCAACCTGTCCGCGAGCTGGGTCAACCAGGTCACCGGCATGGGCTGGGGCCTGATCCCGATCTACGTCGGGCGCCAGGCGCCGTGCGTGCAGCAGGGCGGCCTCGCCCACATCAGCACGAACCCGAGCACCGCCGCCGCGCAGGGCCAGGCGTCGGCCGACGACGCGGTGCAGATGGCGCAGAAGTTCGGCCTCGGCCGGGGCGCGCCCATCTACTACGACATGGAGATGTACTCCACCAACAACTCCACCTGCTCCCAGGCGGTGATGACCTTCCTGTCGGCATGGTCGGCCCGCCTGCACGGGTACGGCTACCGCTCCGGCGCCTACGGCGGCGACTCCTCGCTCATGCGCGACCTCAACAGTCGGGTCGGCACGAGCGGCTTCACCCTGCCCGACGACCTGTGGTCCGCGAACTGGAACGGACTGCAGACCACCTACAGCCCCGACCTCCCGGACAGCCGGTGGTCCCGCCACCAGCGGCTGCACCAGTACGCCAGCGGCTCCGAGCGCTGGGGCGGCATCACCCTGTCCATCGACGCCAACTACCTCGACGGCCACGTCGCCGGCCCGGCCCGGCCCCCGTCGTACGGCACCCGCACCTACGGCCCCGGCAGCCGGGAGTTCCGTTTCACGGGGAACATGAGCTACTGGCGGCCCAACGCGACCTCCGGCGTCACCGGCATGGCCTACTGGACCCACCCCTCCGCGAGCAGCACCGAGGCCAACGGCGCGACGTGGTCGCCCAGCCTGGGCAGCGGTCTCTACCGGGTGCAGGTGAACGTGCCGAGCAGCTACGCCAATGCGCCGAACGTGAAGTACACCGTCACCCACGCGACCGGCACGACGACGACGTATGTCGACCAGAGTGCGGTGGGCGGCTGGGTCACCCTCGGCAGCTTCTACGACCGGCCCGGCCACCCGCTGAGCCTGCACGCCTCCGACAACGGCTCGACGAAGACCTCCACCTACATCGGCATCGACGCGGCCCGCTTCCAGCTGCTCGCCACCGCCCCGAGCGCGCCGGGCGGCGTCTCCGGGAAGGCCGGCGACGGGCAGGCCACGGTGTCGTGGAACGCCGCCTCCCCGAACGGCCGCACCGTGGACCGCTACCAGGTCCAGGCCTCCCCGGGCGGCGCGAGCGTGTCGACCTCCGGCTCGGCACGGCAGGCGACGCTGACCGGCCTGACCAACGGCACGGCATACAGCTTCCGGGTGCGCGCGCACAACGCGGTGGGCTGGAGCGCCTGGTCCGCGTGGTCGAGCACGGTGACCCCGGCCGGGCTCGGGCACTTCACCGCGGTCACTCCCGTGCGGATCGTCGACACCCGCCGCGGTATGCCGGCCAACTCCCGGTCCACGGCCCTGGGCGCCCACGCGAGTATGACGATCCGGGTCGCCGGGGTCAGTGGGTCGCCTGTGCCGCGGTCGGCGACGACTGCCGCGCTCAACGTGACCGTCACCCGGCCGGGGACGTCCGGCGGGGTTTACGTCGGGGACGCCAGCGACGGCACCGACACGATCAGCTTCACCCGCGGCCTGACCCTGGCCCACGGCCTGGTCACCCGACTGCGCAGCAACGGCACGCTCACCGTCGTCAACCACTCCGGCAGCACGGTGCAGGTGATCGTGGACGTGCGCGGCTACGCGACGCCGGCGAGCAGCGGCAACTACCACCCGGTGACGCCGACGCGGCTGACCCGGCCGAGCGGCACGACGAGCAACCCGACGGTGAAGAGCCTCGGCGCCTACCGGTCGGTCAAGGTGCGCGTCGCCGGCGTGGCCGGGTCCCCGGTGCCGAAGGGCGTGCGGGCGGTGGCACTCAACGTCACGGCCGGCAACCCGGGCCGTGGCGGCTACCTGCGGGTGTCGGACGACGGCGCCGGCGAGTCGGCGCTGAACTTCCGCAAGGGCGTGAACGTCGCCAACTTCGTCCTGAGCAAGGTCGCCTCGGACGGCACGGTGACGATCGCCAACCGCTCCGGCGGTCGGATGAACCTCTACGTCGACGTGGAGGGCTACGTCACCGGCTCCAACACCGGCGACGGCTGGATGCCCACGAGCAAGCAGGTCGTGTTCAACACGATGACCGGCACGAGCGCGAACCCGCGCAGCACCGCGATCCCCGCCTGGGGTCGGGTGACGGTCAACGTGGCGGGCGCCCGCGGGACGGGCGTGCCGGGCTCGGCGAGCTCGGTGGCCCTGAACGTCCGGGTCAACCAGGCGCCCTACGGCGGGTGGCTCTACGTCGGACCGGTCGACGGGACCGGCACCTCGACGCTGAACTTCCCGCGCGGTGCGAGCCAGACCAACTTCCTGGTGAGCAGGGTCAACAGCAACGGTGACGTGGTGATCGCCAACCACAGCCGCCGGGCGATCAACGTCAGCCTGGACGCGCTCGGCTACGCCCGCTGAGCTGCCGTCCGGGGCGCTTCTTGGTGGCGGTTCTCGACGCGTAGGTCTCGACACCTGCGGATGGCCGGGAGCGGGACGAAGCCGCTCCCGGCCACCTGCGGTCTGGACCCGGTGTGCCGTCAGTGCTGCAGCGTCGTGACCTGCTGCCCGGCCAGAGCCGTGGCTGCCGTCCCGATGCTCGCCGCGTTGACGGCCAGCGCGAGGTTGAGCGCGATGACGTTGGTGACGTTGACCCCGACCAGCAGGGTTTCCCGTGCCGGCAGCGCCTCCACCAACTGCTCGTCGAGCTCCTCGGGGGTCCATCCTCTGTTGGGCATCGATGCTCCTTCCCTCACCGGCCCTCACCATGGCGCCGGATCAGTGCTGGCTCACCGTCACGGACTGCAGCGCGGCTGCGTTCGCCTGCGACAGGAGAGTCGCCGCGTTCACGGCCAGCGCGGAGTTGCTCGCAACGACGTTCGCCCAGTTGTTGTGGAAGGAGAGGGTCTCCTTCGCGGGGAGCAGCTCGATGCACTGCTGCTCGAGTTCGGCGCTCGTGTACTCCGTCATGGTCATTCACCTCCTTCCCGCTGCTGGTCGGGGATCCGCTTCT
>NZ_DASSTI010000016.1:0-18847 GCF_035708005.1 Segeticoccus sp.
ACCCGGCCAGCTTGGCGCGGATCCGCTTGCCGAGCTCGAAGTAGAACTGCAGGTCGCTGCGGGAGTCGCCGGGCGGCTCGACCGCCTTGTCGCGCCACTGCAGCATCCGCTGGGTGTTGGTGAACGTGCCGGACTTCTCCACGTGCGCGGCCGCCGGCAGGAAGAACACCTCGGTGCCGATCTTGCCGGTCTCCAGCTCGCCGGTGGCGATCTCGGGGCCGTCCTTCCAGAACGTGGCGGACTCGATCATCGCCATGTCCCGCACCACCAGCCAGTCCAGGTTGGCCAGGCCGAGGCGCTGCATCTTCCCGTTCGCCGAGCCGACGGCCGGGTTCTCACCGACGATGAAGTAGCCCTTCACCTTCCCCTCGATCTGGCCCACCACGGTGTCGTAGGTGCCGTGGTGCCCGGTGAGCCGGGGCAGGTAGTCGAAGCAGTAGTCGTTGTCCGCGGTCGCGGCCTCGCCCCAGTAGGCCTTGAGCAGGCTCACCGCGTAGTGGCGCATGTTGCCCCAGAAGCCGGTCTTGCCGGCGTCCTCGGCCACGTAGCTGTCCAGGTCCTCGTGGTGGTGGGCGTGCGGCATGGGCAGGTAGCCGGGAAGGATGTTGAACAGCGTCGGGATGTCCGTCGAACCCTGGATGCTGGCGTGCCCGCGCAGCGCCATGATCCCGCCGCCGGGACGGCCCATGTTGCCCAGCAGCAGCTGGATGATCGCCGCCCCACGGATGTACTGCACGCCGACGGTGTGCTGGGTCCAGCCGACGGAGTAGACCCACGCGGTGGTCCGGTCCCGGCCGCTGTTCTCGGTGACCGCCTCGCAGACGGACAGGAAGTCCTCCTGCGAGACGCCGCAGACGCGCTCGACCATCTCGGCGGTGTAGCGCTGGTAGTGCCGCTTGAGCAGCTGGAAGACGCAGCGGGGGTGCTGCAGCGTCTCGTCGCGCTCCGTCTGGGCCGCACCGGCGTGGACGGCTCCGCCGGAGCCGTACTCGCTCCCTGCCGCCCGGGCCGTGCGGGACTCGCCGGCCTCACCGGCCGGCTGACGGGCGCCGCCGGCGGCCGCGTGCTCCTCGACGCCCTCGTAGGACCACGAGGCGGTGTCGTAGGTGCCGGTGTCGGGGTCGTAGCCGGAGAACAACCCGTCGAGGTCCTCGGTGTCCCGGAAGTCCTCACTCACGAGCGTCGCGGCGTTGGTGTAGGCCACGACGTAGTCCCGGAAGAACTTCTCGTGCTCGAGGATGTAGTGGATGATCCCGCCAAGGAAGACGATGTCGCTGCCGGCCCGGATCGGGACGTACTGGTCCGCCACCGCGGAGGTGCGCGTGTAGCGCGGGTCGACGTGGATGACCTTCGCGCCCCGCCGCTTCGCCTCCATCACCCACTGGAACCCGACCGGGTGGCACTCGGCCATGTTCGAGCCCTCGATGACGATGCAGTCGGAGTTCTGCAGGTCCTGCTGGAAGGTCGTGGCGCCGCCGCGGCCGAACGAGGTCCCCAGACTGGGGACGGTGGAGCTGTGTCAAATACGGGCTTGGTTCTCGATCTGGATCGCGCCGAGCGCCGTGAACAGCTTCTTGATGAGGTAGTTCTCCTCGTTGTCCAGCGTCGCGCCGCCGAGGTGGGCGATCCCGAGGGTGCGCCGCAGGGCGTTGCCCTCCTGGTCGCAGTCCTCCCACGTGCGGGCGCGGGTCTCCAGGACCCGGTCGGCGATCATGTCGGTCGCGGTGTCGAGGTCGAGGGTCTCCCACTCGGTGCCGTAGGGGCGGCGGTAGAGGACCTGGGTCTGGCGGGTGCTGGAGTTGACCAGCTGTTCGCTGGCCGAGCCCTTCGGGCACAGCCGCCCGCGTGAGATCGGCGAGTCCGGGTCGCCCTCGATCTGGGTGACCCGCCCGTTCTTGACGTAGACGCGCTGGCCGCACCCCACTGCGCAGTAGGGGCAGACGCTCTGCACCATCTTGTCGGCGGTCTCGGTGCGCGCGGTCCAGTCCCGGCCCGATCGGGCGGCCTTGCCGCGACCCAGCTTGTCGGAGCCGGTGGCCTGCCGCACCACCGGCCAGGACAGAAAGGTTGTGCGCGCGCCCATCTCGTGCCTCCCACCATCGCCGTTGCCCGGACTCTACCCACGGGCCCTGAGCGGTGCCAGAACACGGGCCCAGAGCACGGCCCCTGAGCGGTGTCCCGAAGAGGTGCGGGTCGGCATACGGCTGGTCGGGTGGACGGCAGAAATCGCCGCCACAGAAGGCGTAGCGGCACCTGCGAGGGGTAATCGACAAGTACCCCGGCCGAGCAGGGCCGGAGCGTCAGTTCTCCTCCCTGCCGACTCCGGAGCGTCGACAGATGGCATGGGCGGCGGGGACCGAGGCGTCACGCAGGAGGAACCATGCCAGTTCTACATCACCACCGGCGCCACCAGGACGTGGCCGCACGGGCACAGCAACAGCAGGCCACCGACGCAGTGACGACCACCGAGCCGGCCGCACCGGTGGCCCCGACCTATCGCGAGGTCGAACGGTCGCCCGAGGAGTTGTGGGAGGCACGCAGCCGGATCGTGCTGATGCCGACCGCGCCGCCCTCGATTCTCGGGTTGTTCGGTTTCATGGGCGCGACCGTCATGGTCGGTGCGTGGTTCGCCGGCTGGTACGGCACCGCCACCACCCCGCTGATCCTGTTCCCGTTCGCCATGGTCTTCGGCGGGTTCGCCCAGTTCACGGCAGGGCTGTTCGCCTACCGTGCCCGCGACGGCGTCGCCACCGCCATGCACGGGCTGTGGGGCTCGTTCTGGGTGGCCTTCGGCATCATGCAGCTGCTGGTGCTGGGCCACCTCATGCCCGCGATCCCGCTCGGCACCGTCAACACCAGCTTCGCCTGGTGGTTCATCGTGCTGTGCGTCATCACCGCCATGGGCGCGATGGCGTCCCTGGCCGAGAGTGTCGGCATGGCGTGCGTGCTGACGCTGCTCGCCGTCGGTAGCGGGTTCACCGCAGCCGGCTTCTACGCCGGGTGGAGCACCGGCATCATGATCGCCGGCTACCTCTTCGTCGCCTCCGCCGCCGTCGCCTGGTACGTCGCCGGCGCGCTGATGATGAAGAACGCCTACGGCCGCACCATCCTGCCCGTCGGCGAGATGCACCTGCGTCCGCTGGCGCACACCCGGGCGCCGAGCCTGCCGATCCAGTACGAGGGAGGTATGCCGGGAGCCAAGATCGGCCAGTAACCACCCGTCCCGCTCGGCCCCGCCCGCAGCGGTTGCGGGGGTGTTGCCCCGGCCACAGACTGGGCACGGCAGCAGCCGTGCCCAGTCATCTGTGAGACAGGGAGGGACGACGTGGCAGCCGTGGGTGAGGTGCTGGCGTGGTGGGTCGTCCTGGTCGGCATCTGGCTGAGCACCCTCTCCTCGCCCAACAGCCAAGAGCTCGGCGTCGCGGTCGCCTCGAGCTTGGTGTGCGCCCTCGCCGCGGTGCCGGTCCGGCGGGCACTTCCCGCCAAGTGGCGTCCCCAGCTGGGCTGGGTCCGGTGGTTGCTGCCCCTGCCGGCGGCGGTGCTGGCGGACATGGTCCGCCTCTTCGGCCTGGCCCTCGCGCCGCGGCGCGCGCTGCCCGGCGGCGGAGACAGCAAGGACGGTGAGCTGTCCGAGATCCACCTGCCCCAGGACGATGACCCGCATCGCGCGGGCATCCGACGGGCCCTCGCCTCGCTCGCCGTGTCGGCGACCCCCGGGACGTATGTCGTGGACTCCCGTTCCGAGGACAACGTCCTCATCGTCCACTCCCTGGGTTCCGGGACGCCGTCGATGGACGAGGTGGTGAGCCGGTGAATCCTTGGCTGGTCGCGGGCCTGGTGCTGAGCCTGTTGCTCGCCCCCGCAGGGCTGCTCGCATCCCGCGGCGACCCGATGGAGCGCCTCGTCGGGATGGAACTGGCCGGGGGAATCCTGGTCCTGGACCTGCTGGCCCTGTCCCAGGCCTTCGCGCAGTCCTCCTACCTGATCGTGCCGCTGGTGCTGGTGCTGCTGTCCTTCGCCGGAACCCTGGTGTTCACGCGGTTGCTGGGCCCCCGACCGTGAGCACGGCGACCGGGATCCCGCACCTGATCGCCCTGGCTCTCCTGGCGGCCGGGTTGTTGGTGGCGCTCACCTCCTCGGTGGCCGCCTTCGGGCTGCGGGGGACCCGCAACCGGCTGCACGTGCTCACCCCCGTGACGTCCGTGGCGGGGCCGCTCATCGGGATCGCGCTGGCCATCGAGAACGGGTGGACGCTCACCACCGCGGAGATCCTCATCGTCGTCCTCATCCTCGCGGTCACCGGTCCGGTGATGGCGATGGCGACAGGTCGGGCTGACGCGCAACGGGAAGGGATCCTTCGGCAGGACTCTCCCGAATGACCGTCTTCACCATCCTCGTCGTGGTCGCGCTCACCCTCGTCGGGGCGGTGGGCACCGTTGTCGTCTTCACCGACGAACCGCAACGCCAGGCGGTCGTGCTGTCGGTCTTCGGGCTGCTCCTCACGCTGCTCTTCTTCGTGCTGCAGGCCCCCGACGTCGCGCTCTCCGAGCTGGCGGTCGGGATGGCGCTCGTGCCGCTGATGGTGATGCTCACGATCCGCAAGATCCGCGCGGGAGGGCAGTCGGGAGGGGACTCCGGCGGGGGTTCCGAGAAGGAGTCCGGCGGTGAGGTGACGTGACGCGCCGGGTCCGGTTCATCCTCTTCGGCTGCGCCGCGGTCGCCGTGGCGGTGCTGCTCGGGTTCGGGATCGCCGGCATGCGCCCCTTCGGGGGAGACGTCCACCCCTACCGGGACCATGCCGTCCACGCGGCGGTCCAGCACGTCACCGCCAATGTCGTCTCGTCGGTGAACTTCGACCAACGGGCGCTCGACACCCTCGGCGAGGAGATGATCCTGCTCGCCTCGGTGGTCGGGGCCTCCGTGCTGCTGCGGCCCACCTCCGAGGAACGGGAGCGTGCCGGCGGCGGTGGTGCGGGCCGCACGCTGGCCGCCACGCAGGTGATGGGCTACCTCGTGCTGGCGGTCACCCTGGTCGTCGGCATCGACGTGGTGGTCCATGGGCACGTCACGCCCGGTGGTGGTTTCCAGGGGGGCGTGGTGCTCGCCACGGCCGTGCACCTGCTCTACGTCGCCGGACGGTATGCCGCGCTCCGCCGGCTGCGCCCGGAAGGGCTCCACGAGGTGCTCGAGGCAGTGGGCAGCCTGTCCTTCGTCTCGGTCGGTCTGGCCGCGCTCGTGGCCAGCGGTGCCTTCCTGGCCAACGTCGTGTCGTTCGGCAGCTTCGGCCAGCTGCTCTCGGCCGGTACCGTCCCGGTGCTCAACGTCGCGGTCGGACTCGCGGTCGGCTCGGGCTGCATCGTCCTGCTGGCCGACTTCCTCCAGCAGGCGATCGACATCGCCGGCGGTCAGGGGCAGGGGGACCGCAGCAGCGGGCAGCACGACCGCGAGGACCAGCAGGGGGAGTCGTGAACGTCTACGCCTACGTCGTCGGGGGCTGGCTCGTCGTCGTGGGAGGGCTCGGCATCGTGCGCAGCCGCAACCTGGTCCATGCGGTGATCTGCCTGTCGATCGCGCAGGCGGGGACCTACGTGCTGCTCATCGCGGTGGGCTACCAGTGGGGGGCCTCGGCGCCCGTGTTCGGCTCCACCGTCAAGCCCAGCACCAACGTGGTGGACCCGGTGGTGCAGGCGATGACCCTCACCGACATCGTGGTGTCGGCGACCGTGACGGCGCTGCTGCTCGCACTCAGCATCCAGATCAGCAAGCGGCACAAGACCGTCGACCCCGACGAGCTGTCCTCGCTGCGGGGTTGACGTGCTCGGCCAGGTGAGTGTGACCGCCCCCCAGTTGGTCTGGCTGACGATCGCCGTGCCGATCGTCATCGCCTGCCTGCTGCTGGCCGGCAACAAGCGACTTCCCCGGCGGCTCGTCGACGCGGTCGCCACCGCCGCGGCCGGCCTCGTCGTGGTCATCTCCCTCGGGGTGCTCGAGGCCACGGCCTCCGGCCACGTCGTGGCCTGGTCCGGTGGGTGGACCGTGCACCACGGCTTCTCGGTCGGCATCGTCCTGGTGGCCGACCAGTTCGGGGCCGGGCTCGCCCTCGTCGCGGCGGCGCTCATCACCGTCGCGCTGGTGTACAGCTGGCGCTACATGGAGGACGTCGGCGCCCACTACCAGGCGCTGATGCTGCTCTTCCTCGCCGGCATGGAGGGGTTCGCCCTGACCGGCGACATCTTCGACATGGTGGTCTTCTTCGAGCTCATGGGTGCCGCCGCCTACGCCCTCGCCGGGTTCAAGGTGGAGGACCCCACCGCGGTCCAGGGCGCGTTGACCTTCGCGATCGTGAACTCCTTCGGCGCCTACCTCAGCCTCGCCGGCCTGGCGATGATCTACTCGCGCACCGGGCAGCTCGGGCTGGCACAGATCTCCCACGCGATCTCCGGCCGGCCGCCGGACGGGCTCATCGTCGCCGCCTTCGTCCTGCTCATCACCGGTTTCGTGGTCAAGGCGGCGATGGTGCCGTTCCACTTCTGGCTGGCCGACGCCCACGCCGTCGCACCGGCACCGGTGTGCGTGCTGTTCTCCGGGGTGATGGTCGAGCTCGGGCTCTACGGCATGATCCGCATCTACTGGGTCGTCTTCAGCGGCACGCTGCCGCACGAGGCGATCACGCGGATGCTGCTGGTGCTCGGCGGCGTCACGGCGGTGGTGGGGGCGGTGATGTGCTTCGCCCAGCGCCACATCAAGCGCCTGCTCGCCTACTCCACCATCGCGCACATCGGGCTGTTCCTGCTCGGCATCGGCACGCTGACGTCGGACGGCACGGCCGGCGCGGCGCTCTACGTCCTCGGGCACGCGGGCATCAAGTCGGCGCTGTTCCTCCTCGCCGGAGTGCTGTTGAACCGTTACCAGAGCATCGACGAGTACGGCCTCTACGGGAGGGTGACCGAGCGCCGCTTCTTCCCGTGGCTGTTCCTGCTCGGGGGGCTGGCCCTGGCCGGGCTGCCACCGTTCGGCACGGGCCTGGGCAAGTCCGTCCTGGAGGACTCGCTCTCGAAGGCGGGGGAGCACTGGGGCCCGGGGCTCGTGATCTTCGTCTCCGCGCTCACCGGCGGGGCCGTCATCCGGGTGGGGCTGCGCGTCTGCTTCGGGCTCGGGCCGCGCCCCGAGGAGCACCACGAGGACGAGACCAGCGGCTCCGAGGAGGAGCCGGACCAGCCGGTCGGCCGTGTGCGGGCGACCATGCTCACCGCGATCCTCGTGCTGCTGGCCGGGGGTCTCGCCGTCGGGGTGATCCCCGACCTCGGCCCGCGCGTGGGAGCCGCCGCCGAGGCCTTCGTCGACCGGGCGGGCTACGTCAAGGCCGTGATGGCGGGCCAGCCTGGGCACCTGTCCCCGCCGGTCGCGTCGGTCAGCTGGACGACGCTCGGCGTGGTGCTCGGGCTGGTGTCCACGGCCGCGGCCATCGCATTCGCCGTGGTGGCCCTCTACGCCCCGCGGCTCGCGGAGCCGCTGAAGGCGATCGGCCGGGGTGCCGCACCGGTGCTGCACGTCCTGCGGGAGCTGCACTCGGGCCACGTGGGCGACTACATCGCGTGGCTGTTCGTGGGCGTCGCGGCACTCGGCGCCCACGTCGGCCTCCCGCTCCTCTGACCCGCGAGGGTGGTCGCCGGGCCGGTCAGGGCTGGGCGGTGATCGGCCGGTCGTGGTTCAGGTCGTTGAACAGCTGCTTGGCCTTGGCGTGGTCCCACTCGACGGCGCTGCCGGCCGGTGTCATGAGGTTCGGGTTCGCGATCGGCACGCTGATCGAGGTGCCCGAGCCCTTCGACGCGGACCGGACCGCGAGGAGTGTCTTGGCCACGTTCATCATCGAGTCGTTCTTGTCGATCGTGATCGCCTGGGCACCGGCGGAGCCGATGCTGTGCAGCCGCCAGGGCAGCAGCACGTTGGCCGGGTTCGCGGCCTTGCTGAGCAGCGCGCCGAGGAACTTGCGCTGCGCCTCCTGCCGGCCGAAGTCCTGGTTGGCGTAGGTGTGCCGGGAGCGCACGTAGCCCAGCGCCTGCTGGCCGTTGAGGTTCTGGCAACCCTTCTGCAGGTTGATCCCGGCGTCCTTGTCCTTCATGTGGTGCGGGATGCAGATGTGGACGCCGCCCAGGCTGTCGACGACGTTGGCGAAGCCGCCGAAGCCGACCTCGAGGTAGCCCTCGATCCGCAGCCCCGTGGTCTCCTCGACCGTCTTCACGAGCAGCTTCGGCCCGCCGATCGAGAAGGCGGCGTTGATCTTGTTGCTGCCGTAGCCCGGGATCGGCACGTAGCTGTCGCGGGGGATGGACACCAGCGTCGGGTCCCCGTGGTCGGGGATGTGGATCAGCATGATCGTGTCGGTGCGCTGGCCCGGCGCGTTGCCGGTGGCGAACTTGTGCCGTTCGGCCTTGGTCAGTCCCGCTCGGCTGTCCGAGCCCACCATGAGCACGTTGCGGCCGGCACCAGCCGCGGGCTGGCTCGCCGGCTGGACCGCGACCCGGTGCACGTGGCCCCAGGCGGACAGCCCGGCCCACAGCAGCGAGGCGATCCAGACGACGATGATCAGCACGATGATGCCCACGGTCCAGCGGACCCGGTGGGTGCGGTGCGGCCCGCGCGCCGCGGTAGCGGCGCCCCCGCCGGCCCCCGCGCCGGCGTACGCCGCGGCAGGCGGCCGGCGCCGCCGGTCCCCGCGGGGCTGGCGAGGCGAGCTCTCCGGCATACCGCTGCTGCCCGGCGCGTCCTCGCGGGCCGGGCGTCTGGAGCCCAGGCCGGCCGCTCCGGAGGGGCGCCGCCGGCGACCACGGGTGTCGACGGTGATGGCGTCGTCGTCACCCTCCGGGCGCGGACGAGGCCGCGGCCGGGGACGCGACGCAGCCCGGTCGTTCACCGGGATCTGGCGTGAGCGGTCGCCGTAGTCGTCGTACTCGTCGGGCTGCTGAGGCACCCGGACAGGGTAAGGGAGCGGACTGGGTGGAGTCCGCTCCCCGGCCGCGCGTGCAGCCGTGTCGCGTTCTCGGGGCGGGCACGCGGCGCCGGTAGCCTGAACGACGGCCCCTGTCGACCCGCACCACCACCGGAGGATGCCCGCGTGTCCATCGAGCCCGCGCCCGAGGCGCTCGGCGAGCAGTCCAGCGTCGCCGTCGTCATGCCGATCCTCAACGAGGAACGCCACCTCGAGGAGGCCGTGGACGCCATCCTCGCGCAGGACTACGCGGGGCCGGTCGAGGTCGTGCTGGCGCTCGGGCCGAGCCACGACCGCACCGACGAGATCGCCGCGAAGCTGGCCGAGAAGCACCCGCAGGTGCGCACCGTGCGCAACCCCTCCGGCCGCACCCCCGACGCGCTCAACGCCGCGCTGGCCGCCTCCGAGTCGGACCTCGTCGTGCGCGTGGACGGGCACGGCGTGCTGGACCGCGGCTACGTGCGCACGGCCGTGGAGCTGATCCGCAGCACCGGCGCCGCCAACGTGGGCGGCGTCATGGCGGCCGAGGGGGTGACGCCGTTCGAGCGGGCCGTGGCCGCCGCGATGACCTCCCGGCTCGGGGTCGGGTCGGCGCAGTTCCACACCGGCGGGCAGCCGGGACCGGCCGAGACCGTCTACCTGGGGGTGTTCCGCCGGGAGTGGCTGCGGCGGATGGGCGGCTACGACCCGCGGTTCGTGCGCGCCCAGGACTGGGAGCTCAACCACCGCATCCGCGAGGCCGGCGGACTGGTCTGGTTCGACCCGCGGCTACGGGTCTCCTACCGCCCGCGCGGCAGCTTCCGGGCCCTCGCGCGGCAGTACCGCGACTACGGCCGCTGGCGCCGCGTCGTCGCCCGCACCCACTCGGGCACCATCAACGCCCGCTACCTCGCCGCGCCGACCGCCCTGCTCGGGATCGTGGTCGGGGCCGTGGGCGGGTTCGCCGCGCCGGTGCTGTGGGTGCTGCCGGGCGGCTACTTCGCGCTCACCACCGTCGGCGGGCTGACCGTGCGCGGCGACCTGAGCCTGCGCGAGCGGCTGCTGCTGCCGGCGATCCTGCCGACGATGCACCTGTCGTGGGGGTGGGGGTTCCTCACCAGCCGGGTGCGGATCGAGGGCGAGGCGCCGCTGCCCGAGGAGGCGTCCTTCGCCCACTGAGCTGCGGCCCGGCTGGGGGTGGCCGGTTGGGGCGGCCCGATCGGGGGCCCGGCTGTGGTGGCCGATCGTGGTGGCCGGCTGGGGTGGCCCGATCGGGGGCCCGGCTGGGGTGGCCCGATCGGGGGCCCGGTCATGATGGCCGATCATTGTGGCGTTTCGGCTGCTCTGGCGACCAGAACGTCACCATGATTCGGCGCGGCGATCGAACCCGTCAGTATGCCGAGAGCTCGCCTTCTCGATGCGCCCCACCGTGGGCGCCCCGCCACTCCTCGGCGAGCAGGGCGTAGCCGAACCCGTCGAGCCAGCGCCCCGACCGGTGCAGCGAGTCCGCCACGGTGGCCATCTCGCGGCGCATGCCGACCCGCTCCATCAGCCGCCACGACGGCTCGTTGTCGGCGAAGCAGTAGGCCACGACGCGGTGCAGCCCCAGCTCCGCGAAGCAGATCCGCAGCAGCTCGACCACCGCTTCCGTGGCGTACCCATGGCCGTGCACCCGCGGGTCCAGGCACCAGCCGATCTCGGCCTGCACCCCCTTGGCCCGCTCGACGACCTCGGCCTGACTCCAGGCGTCCTCGACCCGCACCATCAGGTCGCCCACCACCTCGCCGTCCCGCTCGATCAACAGCGTGCGGGGCAGCCGGTCCGGCTCGAGGTAGATCCTGCGGTACGCCTCCAGGTCCGCCGGGGCGCTGGTCACCCACTGCACGACCTCCGGCAGACCCCGGTAGCGCCACGTCGCCTCGACGTCCTCCCGCCGGGCCGGCCGAAGGGCCAACCGGGCGGTGCGGTGGGGCCAGGACAGGTCGGCGAGCGCGCGGGTCACGGCTCCCATGATGCGGCGCGCGCCCGACACCGGCGAACCCATTTCCGCCTGCCCAGCCCGCCCACCCGGTCCGGTCCGGCCCCACCCAGCCACACCCGGTCCGATCCGGGCCCACCCGGTTCGATCAGGTCCCGCCGAGCCACACCCGGTCCGATCCGGCCCACCCGGTCCGATCATTGTGCGGTTTTGGCTGCCAGAGCGACCACAACGTCACGGTGATTCCGCACAATGATCGACGGCACTGACCGGCGGGGGCACCGATCGGCCGGGCGAGGGCGCCAACTATCGGCCGGGCGAGGGCGCCAGCGATCGGCTGGGCGTAGGCGCCTGCGTCAGCCGGCCCGGTGGGCGCGGAACAGCACGTCCCAGGCCGTCCGTCGGCCCTCCTCGGTCTGCACCTCGCGGGCCACCCGCTCGCTCCGGTCGACCACGAGCCGGCCGGCGTCGAGCGGCGTCGCGAGATCGCGCTCGACGTCCTCGGCGGTGAACAGCACGGACGCGTCCTGGGGACCGCCGTACCCCTCCTTCAGGTTGCTGCTGTCGTGCCCGATCACCAGCAGCGTCCCGCCCGGCGCGAGGCCGCCCGCCGCCGACTGCATCACGCCGCGCCGCTGCGGCTCCACCAGGTGCAGGTAGCACACGAGCACCAGGTCGAACGCGTCCTCCGGCAGCTCCAGCGTGGTCACGTCGGCGACGGCCCAGGTCACCTCGAGCGGCTCACCCGACTCCTGACGGTGCTGCTCGGCGAGCTTCGCGGCCCGCGCCAGCCCGGTCTCGGAGAAGTCCACGCCCTGCACCCGCCACCCGCGGGCCGCCAGCCAGATCGCGTTGCGGCCCTCCCCGCAGGCGAGGTCGATCGCCCGGCCCGGCGGCAGCTGCGACGTCTCCTGCTCGACCCACCGGTTGGGTGCCGCGCCCCACACGAGGTCGTGCTCGGCATACCGCTCGTTCCAGGTGTTCGCGTCCATCGCTCGCCTCCCTCGCGCACAGTCAACCACCGCCCGACCACCGGCATGGCCGCACCTCCGCACCCCCAGAACGGCCGGTATGCCGGAACTCACCCGTCCGCGCGCCGTGCCGGTGTGCGGGGCGGGGGCGGCCGCTCGGATAGCGTGGACCGGTGAGCTCGGCAGTGCAGCTGGACCCCGCAGGCGACAGGGAAGGACGGTGACGGTGGCCGCTTCGACACGCGGCTCCCTCGACGTCGTCGCCGGCGATCTCGTGGGCAACGCCGCGGCCCGAGCCGTCCACGGGTGGTCCGCGGGTGCCGACCTGGTGGTGACCGGGCCGGGCCCGGACGACCCGCTCGCGGCGGCGCTCGCCGCATTCGGGCTCGGGGACGCCGTCGAGCTCGAGCAGTCGCCCGCCGCGTCGGGCGAGGTCCTGCGCCACCTCGCGGCGGTGGCCGCCGAGTGCGCCGACCGGCCCCTCGTCGTCGTCGACCCGGCCACGTCGCTGACCCTTCCCGCGCTGCTGGACCTGCTGGACCGGCCGCACCCGGGCACCGCCGCGCTCGTCGTCGACCCCGACGCCGTCTCGGCCGGGCGCGACGCCGCCACGCCGGTCCGGGTGGGGGTCGACGGCGCCGCGCTGGAGTCCGTGGGCGGCGCCGGCCACGTGGCCACCCGACCCACCCACGCGCTCGGGGGAGTCCTGCGCGTCGACGCCGCCGACCGGGCGGCCGCTGCAGCCACCTGGGCGCGCGCGGCGGAGCAGCTGTCGCAGCAGGCCGGCGCGGTCAGCGAGCCGGACGGCCTCCAGCGCGCGGTCGTTGCGCCCGGCGAGCAGCCCGATCCGGCCGGACCGGCCCCCGTGGAGCGTCCCCAGCCGGGCTCGGCCGCCTTCGACCTCACCGTGCTGGCGCTGGTGCGCGAAGGAGTGCGGGTCAGGGCGAGCCTGCTTGGGCCGTTCACCTGGCAGCGCGGGCGAGCCCGCAGCGAGGGGGCTGCCGGCGGACCGTGGCGGCAGCGGCTGCGCGGCGCCTCGCGCGGCGGGGACGGCTGGCTGTCCACCACGCTGATCCGCCCGATGTCCCGGCGCGTGACCCGCGTCGCGCTGCGCCTCGGGGTTACGCCCAACCTCGTGTCGCTGACCAGCCTGCTGATCGGCCTCGTCGCGGCCGCGCTCATCCTCACCGACAACCGCTGGGCCTGGGTGGCCTCCGCCGTGCTGCTGCAGGTCGCGCTCGTCGTCGACTGCGTGGACGGCGAGATCGCCCGGTTCACGCGGCGGTTCAGCCCCTTCGGCGCCTGGCTCGACGGGGTGGGGGACCGGGTCAAGGAGTACTCGGTCTTCGCCGCGCTCGCCGTCGTCGCGACCTGGCACGGGCAGTCGGGCTGGCTGGTCGGCCTGACCGCGATGGCGATGGTGAGCCTGCGGCACCTGGAGGACTACGCCTACGTCGACCGGCTCCGGCCGCTGCGGGCGAGCCGCCCGGTGCGGCTGCCGCTGACCGAGCCCTCCGACGGCGGACCGGCCGGCGCGCGCACCACCCTGCCCGAGCCACCCGGTTCCCGGGCGGTGGCGGTGCACTGGCTCAAGAAGGTCATCCACGTCCCGATCGCCGAGCGCTACCTGCTGATCTCGGTGACGCTGCTGGTCTTCCGGCCGCTGCTGGTGCTCTGGGTGATGATCGCCGCGACCGGGTTCGCGCTGGTGTGGACCTACGGCGGGCGCACCGTCAAGGCCGTCCTGCGGCGTGACGGCATCACCGACGCCGCCCGCCCCGCCGGCCGCCACTGGGGGCACCTGGACCACCAGGCCGACCTCGGGCCGGTCGCCCGGGTCGCCGGCCGGCTCGCCGCCCTGCCCGTCCCGGCCGGTCTCGTCGCCGCCGTGGTCGCCGTGGCCGGCTCCGCGGTGCTGCTCGGGTGGCGGGTCCAGGCCGGTTGGACGCTGCTGCTCGCCGCCGTCTGCGTGGTCGTCATGGGGATGGCGTTCCGGCCGCCGGTGCATCTTCGCCGCGGCTGGTCCCTGGGCTGGCAGCTGTCCGGCTGGCTGTGGGGCGCCGAGGCCGCCGTCGTGGCGAGCGCAGCGGCAGCCCTCCTTCCCGCGGACGCGCGCGGGTCGGCATACCTGTGGTTGGCCGTGGTGGCCTACCACCGCTACGACACCGTCTACCGGCTGCGCGAGACCGGTGAGGGGTCGGCGCCGTGGCTGACGCTGTTCGGGCTGGGCACCGACGGGCGGATCCTGCTCGTGCTCGCGGTCGCGACTGTTGCCCCGCAGGTGCTGGGCCCGTTGCTCTGGATCGGTGCCCTGGTCCTGCTGGTGCTGTATGCCGTGGAGTCCGGTCGCGCCTGGCGGCGCCGGTCGGTCGTGGCACGGGCCGCGCTGCCGTCGCCGGCGGGAGCGGTCGCGGCAGGGGCGACGGGGACGGAGCCGCGCGATGGCTCGGCGGAGGACTCGGACGCGGAGGTGGTCTCGTGACGAACGACCTGACGCACGACCCGGGCAACCAGCACCCCACGCTGGAGGAGCTGCGCGCCGTCGTCCAGCCGCCGGAGCACATCGCCCGCTACAACGCCGAGCACTGGGCCGGGGCGCTGTACATGCGCCACGCGAGCCTGCGTGCCACCAAGCTGCTGCTGCCGACCGGGATCAGCGCGAACGGTGTGACGTGGCTGATGATCGTGGTCGGGGTCGTGGGCGGGTTCCTGCTCTGGCTGCCCGGGCTGTGGGGGCCCGTGGTCGCGGTGCTGGCGATGCAGCTGCAGCTGCTGCTCGACTGCAGCGACGGGGAGGTCGCGCGGTGGCGGCAACGGTTCTCCCCGGCGGGGATCTACCTGGACCGGGTGGGGCACTACCTGACCGAGGGGATGCTGCCCATCGCGTTGGGGCTGCGGGCCGACCACTGGTCGATCGGGCACGCCTTCGACGTCGGCGGGTGGACGGTGCTCGGGTTCCTCGTCGCCGTGATCGTGTTGTGGAACAAGGCGTTCACCGACTTGGTGCACGTGGCCCGGGCCAAGACCGGCCGGCCGATGCTGGACGACGTCGCCTCGACCGCGCGGTCCCGGGTGTCGGGGGTGGCGCGGGCGCGGCAGCTGTTCACCTACCTGCCGATCTTCCGGGCGTTCATCGCGATCGAGTTCTCGGTGCTGACGTTCGTCGCCGGGGTCGCCGACGTGCTGCAGGGCGACCGGCTCGGCTCGCAGGTGCTGTTGCTCATCTGCGTGCCGCTCGCGTTCGTGACCGCCGCCGGACACCTGCTCGGGGTGCTGACCAGCTCCCGGCTCAAGTGAGGGTGCGTCGGTGAGTGGGGTGCCCGGTGAGCGGCCGGCCGGTGGGGACGCGGCCGGCGAGCGGGTCGTGTCCGGTGAGCGAACAGCGGCTGGCGGCCGGACAGCGGCTGGCGAGCGGTCGGCATACCGCGCGACGCTGTACCAGTGGGCCCAGGTGCCCGGCCCGGTCGGGGGCGTGACGACCAGCGTCGAGGCGCTGACGGCTGCGGTGTCTGCGCTCGGTGCCGAGGTGGTGCGCGTCAACACGGCGGCCCCGCCGCAGATGGCGGCCTCGCTGCCCCGGCTGTGGCGGCGCAGGGCGCTGCACCTGCTGCACATCACCAACCTCTACCGGGCGATCCTCGTGGCGCCGGTGATGGGCGCGGTGCCGGGCCGGACCGCGGTCGTGCTGCACTCCGGCTCGACGCGCGGGCAGCTGGAGCGGATGTCGCCGTGGCTGCGGCGGGCGGTGACGGTGGCGCTGCACGCGTACGACGAGATCTGGGCGGTCAACGGCGAGATCCGCGAGGTGCTGCCCGGAGTGCTGCGCGGGCGGGTGCGGGTCGTCTCGCCGTACGTGCCGCCGGCATCGGTGGTCTCCGCCGCGGGCTCCCCGTCCGCGAGTGAGGCCGCCGCTGCTGGGCCGCCACGGGATCTGCACCTGGTGACGGTGGCGACCAACTCGGGGCAGCACTACTACGGCGCCGACGTGGCGATCGACGCGGTCGCGCGGGTGCGTCGGAGCTGGCCGGAGGCGCGGCTGTGGGTGCTCGGGTACGACCGGGACGGTGCGGAGATGGCCGCGCTGCGGCGGCGAGCGGCCGAGCTCGACTGGGTGGACATCTCGTTCAACCTCGGGCCGTCGGAGGTGACGGACGCGCTGCGACGCTCGGGTGTCTTCCTGCGGCCGACGTCCTGGGACGGGGACTCGGTGATCGTCCGCGAGGCGCTGGCGTGCGGTGCCCGGGTGGTGGCCTCGGACGTGGCGCCCCGGCCGGCCGGGGTCGAGGTGGCGCCGCTCGACGCCGAGGCGCTCGCCGCCGCCGTGCTCGACGGAGGCCGGGCCAGTGACGGCGCCGGCCTGGCGAGCGAGACGATCCTCGACGCCGCCCGCGACGCCCTGGGCCTGGCCGCGCCCCCGGGGCTTGTTGCTGAAGATTCGCGGTAGGCCTGAGCGGCACCCACTCAGCAAGAACCGGGGCCGGAGCGACAGCTGAGGCGGGAGTGACGGGACTCGTCGACTTGCCCGTCATCTCCGGGAGGACGTACAGGTATCGCCGCGTGCCGCTACCACTACGGACAATGACCGCCTGAGCAGTGACGAAGGGACCCAGGCCTGTGGAGCAGGCCCGGGTCCCTTCGAGTTCGGTCGGGGTCGAGACGCGGGTCAGACCTGGTCGGCGACCTCGGCCTCGATCGGCTCGTCGACGAGGTCGACGGCGAACTCGGGCTCGGTCTTCTCGCGGACCTCGTCCACGGTGACGCCCGAGGCGAGCTCGCGCAGCACCAGCCCGTCGGGCGTGACGTCCATGACGCACAGGTTGGTGATGATCCGCTGCACCACGCCCTTGCCGGTGTAGGGCAGGGAGCACTCGTTGACGATCTTGTAGGACCCGTCCTTGGCGGTGTGCTCCATGAGCACGACCACCTTCTTGGCGCCGTGGACCAGGTCCATCGCGCCGCCCATGCCCTTGACCATCTTGCCGGGGATCATCCAGTTGGCGATGTCGCCCTTGCCGGAGACCTGCATCGCGCCCAGGATCGCGGCGTCGACCTTGCCGCCGCGGATCATGCCGAAGCTGGTGGCGGAGTCGAAGAACGCGGCGCCCTTGCGCAGGGTCACCGTCTCCTTGCCGGCGTTGATGAGGTCGGGGTCCTCCTCGCCCTCGAACGGGTACGCGCCGACGCCGAGGATGCCGTTCTCGGACTGCAGCACGATCTCGACGTCGTCGGGCACGTAGTTCGGCACCAGCGTCGGCAGCCCGATGCCGAGGTTGACGTACGCGCCGTCGGACAGCTCCTTGGCGGCGCGGGCCGCCATCTGCTCACGGGTCAGTGCCACGGCTCAGGCCTCCTTGCTCTCGGTGCCGGCGCCGGCGCGATCGGCGCCAGATTCGACGGACGCGGTGCGTGGCCGCACGGTCCGCCGCTCGATCCGCTTCTCCGCCGCCTGCTCCGGCGTGAGCGGCAGCACGCGCTGGACGTAGATCCCGGGCAGGTGCACCTGGTCCGGGTCGAGCTCGCCGGGCTCGACGAGCTCCTCGACCTCGGCGATCGTGACCTTCCCGGACATCGCGGCGAGCGGGTTGAAGTTGCGCGCGCTCTGGTTGAACACGAGGTTGCCGTGCCGGTCACCCTTCTCGGCGCGCACCAGCCCGAAGTCGCACACGATCGCGTGCTCGAGCACGAAGGTGCGCTGGTGCCCGTGCCAGTCCAGCTCCCGGGTCTCCTTGGCGGGGGAGGACTTCGCGATGCCGCCGTTGCCGTCATACCGCCACGGCAGGCCGCCCTCGGCGATCTGGGTGCCGACGCCGGTGGCGGTGTAGAACGCCGGGATTCCCGCGCCGCCGGCCCGCAGCTTCTCGGCCAGCGTTCCCTGCGGGGTCAGCTCGACCTCGAGCTCACCGTGCAGGAACTGCCGCTCGAACTCCTTGTTCTCCCCGACGTAGGAGGCGACCATGCGGCGGATCCGCTTGTCCTTCAACAACACCCCCAGCCCCCAGTCGTCCACGCCGCAGTTGTTGGACACCGCCTCGAGGTCGGTGATCCCCGCGTCATGGATCGCGGCGATGAGCACGCTCGGGATGCCACACAACCCGAAGCCACCCACCGCCAGGGACGAGCCGTCGACGATCCCGTCGATGGCCTCGGCAGCAGAGGAGACGACTTTGTCCATGTCGCGGACTCTATCGTCGGCCCTCCTGCCCACCGGACACCCGTCGCGCGGGCGGTGTCCGGTCGAGGTTGCGGCGTTCGTGCGACGGGAAGTCCCGAGATCGGCGGGAGAGTCCCGAGATCGGCGGGGAAGTCCCGAGATCGGCGGGGAAGTCCCGAGATCGGCGGGGAAGTCCCGAGATCGGCGGGGGAAGTCCCGAGATCGGCGGGGAAGTCCCGAGATCGGCGGGGAAGTCCCGAGATCAGGGGGTGGGCGGCTCGGGTGAGTCGAGCGTGACGCCCTCGGTCGCCAAGCGGTCCGCGAGCCTCGACTCGTGGTCGGCCCCCGCCTCGGCGCCACCGCGGGACAACACCACCGACCCGTCGACCGACCAGGCCGCCAGCACGCTGCGCAGCACGGCGGCCACGTCCCCGCTCGCCAGGTGCACCCGCGCGCCGGTGGACCAGTCCACGGAGGGCACCAGGTCGGCATATGTCCATTCGCGGTATGCCGACCGCTCGCCGACCCGGCGCAGCGCCACCTCGTCGACACCCGGGCTGGCGAACGCGGCGAACTGGTCGCCGTGCGTGGCGAGCTCCTTGGCCTCGTCCATGGCGCCGGCCGGGACGGGGCTCGGGGCGGAGCGGGCGAGGGCGGCCAGGGTGACGACGACGAGCTCGGCGCCGCCGGCGTCCGCCTCCGGGTCGGTCGTCACCAGCACGTCGGCCCGCTCGGCGAGCTCGACCACGGCGTCGCCGCTGCCCTCGGCGTCGGCGGCC
>NZ_DASSTI010000017.1:0-16723 GCF_035708005.1 Segeticoccus sp.
GACGGCCTTCACGACGTCGCCGCGCTTGACCCCGGCACCGGGCAGCGCGTCCTTCACGGTCGCGACGATGACGTCGCCGATGCCCGCGTAGCGTCGCCCGGAACCGCCGAGCACCCGGATGCAGAGGATCTCCTTCGCCCCGGTGTTGTCGGCGACTCGCAGTCGCGACTCCTGCTGAATCACGGTTCGCTTCCCTCACTGTCGCGCCGCGGCGCGACCCTCAACTGCTCCGACGCGCTGGGCGCGGCTGTCATGTGCTCCCGGGGAGGCCGCCGGCCCTCCCGGGTGGTTCGTCGGCGTGTCCGGCTTCCGCCGGGGCGATCGCGGGCACGCGCCCGCGTCACCGGCTCATGGGAAAGCCGGCCCGAGCGGGCCGACCCTCCACGATACCTGCCTGCTACTTGGCCTTCTCGAGGACCTCGACGAGCCGCCACCGCTTGGTGGCCGACATCGGCCGGGTCTCCATGATCCGCACGCGGTCGCCGATCCCGGCGACGTTCTGCTCGTCGTGGGCCTTCAGCTTGTTCGTGCGGCGGATGACCTTGCCGTAGAGACCGTGCTTCACGCGGTCCTCGACCTCCACGACGATGGTCTTCTGCATCTTGTCGCTCACCACCAGGCCCTCGCGGACCTTGCGGTAGCCGCGACCGGCGGCGCCGGGCCCGGTCGCCGTGCTCGGCTGCGCGGTCTCGCTCATGCCACACCTTCGTTCGGGGCGACCGAGAGACCCAGCTCGCGCTCCCGCATGATCGTGTAGATCCGCGCGATGTCGCGGCGGACGGTCTGCAGCCGCCGGTTGTTGTCCAGCTGGCCGGTGGCCACCTGGAATCGCAGGTTGAACAGTTCTTCCTTGGACTCGCGCAGCTTCGTGGCGAGCTCGTCAGCCGAGAGCTCGCGCAGCTCCGGAGCGGTCAGACCGGCAGCCATCACACCTCTCCTTCACGCGTGATGAAGCGGCACTTCATGGGCAGCTTGTGGATGGCCCGGCGCATGGCCTCGCGGGCCACCGGCTCGGCCACGCCGGAGAGCTCGAACATGACGCGCCCCGGCTTGACGTTGGCGACCCACCACTCCGGCGAGCCCTTCCCGGAACCCATGCGGGTCTCGGCGGGCTTCTTGGTCAGCGGTCGGTCGGGGTAGATCGTGATCCACACCTTCCCGCCACGGCGGATGTGCCGGGTCATCGCGATACGGGCCGACTCGATCTGCCGGTTGGTGACGTAGGCCGGCTCGAGCGCCTGGATCGCGTACTCCCCGAAGTTGATCGCGGTGCCGCCCTTGGCCGCGCCCGACCGGCTCGGGTGATGCTGCTTGCGGTGCTTGACCCTGCGTGGGATCAACACGGGACTCAGGCCCCCTGTCCGTCGGTCTCGGCCGGGTTGGTCTCGGCGAGGGTGTTCTCCGCCGCGGTGCCCTCGGGCGCGGCGGTCTCCGGCGCGGCCGCCTCGGCGACGCTCTGCGTCGTCTCGGCCTCGCCGGAGGTCACGGCGACGGTGCTGTCGACCGGCTCGGTCCCGGGCGCCTGGACGGCCGTGGCCTCGGCGGCGGCGCGCCCCGCCTCGGTGCCGCCGGCGGTGGTGCCGGAGGAGCCGGAGCGCCGCGGCCGCTGGGCGCGCTCGCGCCGCTGCTGGCGCGCGGCGAGCGCCTCGAGTGCCTCGCGCTCGGCGCGGGAGCCGCTCACGTCACCCTTGTAGATCCACACCTTGACGCCGATGCGACCGAACGTGGTGCGGGCCTCGTACAGGCCGTAGTCGATGTTCGCGCGCAGCGTGTGCAGCGGCACCCGGCCCTCGCGGTAGAACTCCGAGCGCGACATCTCCGCGCCGCCGAGACGGCCGGAGCACTGCACCCGGATGCCCTTGGCGCCGCCACGCAGCGCGGACTGCATGCCCTTGCGCATCGCGCGACGGAAGGAGACACGGGCCGACAGCTGCTCGGCAATGCCCTGGGCCACCAGCTGCGCCTCGGTCTCGGGGTTCTTCACCTCGAGGATGTTCAGCTGGACCTGCTTGCCGGTGAGCTTCTCGAGCTCGCCGCGGATCCGGTCGGCCTCCGCGCCGCGGCGGCCGATGACGATACCCGGCCGGGCGGTGTGGATGTCCACGCGGACGCGGTCACGGGTCCGCTCGATCTCGACCTTGGCGATGCCGGCGCGCTCCATGCCGGTGGACATCAGCTTGCGGATCGCGACGTCCTCCTTGACGTAGTCGCGGTAGCGCTGCCCCGGCTTGGTCGAGTCGGCGAACCACCGGCTCTTGTGGTCGGTGGTGATGCCCAGACGGAAACCGGTGGGGTTGATCTTCTGACCCATCAGCGGGTCCCTCCCTTGCTGGCGTCATCGGGCTGCGACACGTGCACCGTGATGTGGCTGGTGCGCTTGTTGATCCGGTTGGCGCGGCCCTGGGCCCGCGGCCGGAACCGCTTCATCGTCGGGCCCTCGTCGACGTATGCGGCCGAGACGACCAGCGTCCGCTCGTCAAACGCGGTCGCGGCCTGGTC
Source organism: Segeticoccus sp. (assembly GCF_035708005.1). Taxonomy (NCBI): domain Bacteria; kingdom Bacillati; phylum Actinomycetota; class Actinomycetes; order Micrococcales; family Intrasporangiaceae; genus Segeticoccus; species Segeticoccus sp. The sequence continues at coordinate 2,500 of NZ_DASSTI010000017.1, forward strand.
GGCGGCCACCCGGGCGTTCGCAATGGCGCTCTCCAGCACCTTGCGCACCGGCTCGCTGGCCGACTGCGGCGCGAACTGCAGCACCGCGACGGCCTCGCTCGCCCGCTTGCCACGGATCAGGTCCACGACGCGGCGGGCCTTCATGGGCGTCACACGGACGTGCCGCGCCTGCGCCTTGGCTTCCATCGCTGTCCCTTTGCTCTCGTCAGTCATGCAGGTTGTTCATGCAGTGGTGGTCGGTGCCCCGCTCAGCGGCGGCGGCCCTTGCGGTCGTCCTTCTCGTGACCCTTGAAGGTGCGCGTCGGCGCGAACTCGCCGAGCTTGTGCCCGACCATGGACTCGGTGACGAACACCGGCACGTGCTTGCGTCCGTCGTGCACCGCGATGGTGTGGCCCAGCATGTCGGGGCTGACCATCGAACGGCGCGACCAGGTCTTGATGACGTTCTTGGTGCCCGCTTCGTTCTGGGCGTCCACCTTCTTGGCGAGGTGGTCGTCGATGAAGGGGCCCTTCTTCAGGCTGCGTGGCATGGGAAGTTCCTCACCGCTTCTTCTTGGTACGACGGCGACGCACGATGAGCTTGTCGCTCTCCTTGTTGGGGCGACGGGTGCGACCCTCCGGCTGGCCCCACGGGCTGACCGGGTGGCGGCCGCCGGACGTGCGGCCCTCACCACCACCGTGCGGGTGGTCGACCGGGTTCATCACGACACCACGGACGGTCGGGCGCTTGCCCTTCCAGCGGGCGCGGCCGGCCTTGCCCCAGTTGATGTTGCTCTGCTCGGCGTTGCCCACCTCGCCGACAGTGGCGCGGCAGCGCACGTCGACGTTCCGGATCTCACCGGAGGGCATGCGCAGCTGCGCGAAGCGGCCCTCCTTGGCGACCAGCTGTACGCGGGCGCCGGCCGAGCGGGCGATCTTGGCCCCGCCACCGGGCCGCAGCTCGATCGCGTGGACCACGGTGCCGACGGGGATGTTGCGCAGCGGCAGGTTGTTGCCCGGCTTGATGTCGGCGGACGGACCAGCCTCGACCGCGTCACCCTGCTTGAGGCGGTTCGGCGCGATGATGTAGCGCTTCTCGCCGTCGGCGTAGTGCAGCAGCGCGATGCGCGCCGTGCGGTTCGGGTCGTACTCGATGTGCGCAACCGTGGCGGGCACGCCGTCCTTGTCGTCGCGACGGAAGTCGATGACGCGGTAGGCGCGCTTGTGCCCTCCCCCGATGTGGCGGGTGGTGATCCGGCCCGAGCTGTTGCGGCCGCCGGTCTTGCTCAGCGGGCGCACCAGGGACTTCTCCGGCGTGGAGCGCGTGACCTCGACGAAGTCGGCGACGCTGGCGCCCCGACGGCCGGGCGTCGTCGGCTTGTACTTGCGGATAGCCATAGCTTTACAGTCCTCTTCCTATCGAGTCAGCGGCGCGTCAGGAGACGGTGCCGAAGATGTCGATGGAGCCTTCCTTGAGGGTGACGATCGCGCGCTTGGTGTCCTTGCGCCGGCCGATGCCGAAGCGGGTGCGCCGCGCCTTGCCCTGGCGGTTCAACGTGTTCACCGAGTCGACCTTGACGTCGAAGATGCGCTCGACGGCGATCTTGATCTCGGTCTTGTTCGCCCGAGGGTCCACCACGAAGGTGTACTTGCCCTCGTCGAGCAGTCCGTAGGACTTCTCGGAGACGACCGGCGCGATCAGGATGTCGCGCGGATCCTTGCCCAGCGTGCTCACTTGGCGTCCTCCTCAGCGCTGGTAGCGGCGGCCGGCGTCGTGCCCGCTGCGTCGTCGGTGACCTCGGTGACCTCGACGGCCTCGGCGTCCGCGGCCTTCTTCGGACCGGCCAGGAACGCCTCGAGGGCACCCTGGGTGAACACGACGTCGTCGGCGCACAGCACGTCATACGTGTTGAGCTGGTCGGCGAACAGCACGTGCACGTCGACCAGGTTGCGCAGGCTCTTCAGGCTGACCAGGTCCGTGCGCTCGACCACCACGAGGAGGTTCTTGCGCTCGGACAGGCCCTCCAGCACGGCATACGCGGACTTGGTGGACGGGGCGTCGCCCTCGACCACGGCGCTGAGCACGTGGACCCGGCCGTAGCGCGCCCGGTCCGAGAGGGCGCCGCGCAGGGCGGCGGCCTTCATCTTCTTGGGCGTGCGCTGGGTGTAGCTGCGCGGCTGCGGGCCGTGGACGGTGCCACCGCCGGCGAACTGCGGCGCGCGGGTCGACCCCTGCCGGGCCCGTCCGGTGCCCTTCTGGCGGTAGGGCTTGGCCCCACCACCGCGGACCGCGCCGCGGGTCTTGGTGGCGTGCGTGCCCTGCCGCGCGGCGGCGAGCTGGGCAACGACGACCTGGTGGATCAGCGGGACGTTGGTCTGCACGTCGAAGACCTCGGCGGGCAGGTCAACGGTGCCCGCCTTGCTCCCCTGCGGGCTGATGATGTCAACGGTCGGCATGGCGTCAGGCTCCCTTGGCAGCCGTGCGCACCAGGACGATGCCGCCGCGGGCGCCGGGGACGGCGCCCTTGATCAGCAGCAGGCCCTTCTCGGCGTCCACGGCGTGGATCGTGAGGTTCTGCGTGGTCTGGCGGACCCGGCCCATCCGGCCGGCCATGCGCATGCCCTTGAAGACGCGGCCGGGGGTGGCGCAGCCACCGATCGACCCGGGCTTGCGGTGGTTGCGGTGGGCGCCGTGCGAGGAGCTCACCCCGGCGAAGCCGTGCCGCTTCATGACACCGGCGGTGCCCTTGCCCTTGGTGGTGCCGACGACGTCGACGTCCTGACCGGACTCGAACGTCTCGACGGTGATCTCCTGACCGACCTGGTAGTCGGCGGCGTCGGAGGTCCGGATCTCCACCAGGTGGCGGCGCGGGGTCACCCCGGCCTTCTCGAAGTGGCCCTTCATCGGCTTGTTGACCTTGCGCGGGTCGATTGCCCCGTAGGCGAGCTGGACGGCGTTGTAGCCGTCGGCGTCCTGTCCCCGGACCTGCGTGACGACGCAGGGCCCGGCCTGGATCACGGTGACCGGGACCAGTCGGTTGTTCTCGTCCCACACCTGGGTCATGCCGAGCTTCTCGCCAAGGACTCCCTTGACGCTGCGCTCAAGTGCGTGAGTCATGGCCTGCGTCCTTACAGCTTGATCTCGATGTTGACGTCCGCCGGCAGGTCGAGCCGCATGAGCGAGTCGACGGCCTTCGGCGTCGGGTCCACGATGTCGATGAGCCGCTTGTGGGTGCGCATCTCGAAGTGCTCGCGGCTGTCCTTGTACTTGTGCGGCGACCGGATGACGCAGAAGACGTTCTTCTCCGTCGGCAGCGGCACGGGGCCGACAACCGTCGCACCCGCACGGGTCACCGTGTCGACAATCTTGCGCGCCGAGCTGTCGATGACCTCGTGGTCATACGACTTCAGCCGGATGCGGATCTTCTGTTCCGCCATTCGCTCCGCCATCTCTCTCTCGTCGTACCGCGTACAGGGCCGACCCCTCCGGCCTCCGACCCCCGCGGTCGGGTGTGTCGCACCCGCTCCGCGGCGCAGGCGATCGACTCGACCTGCTGGTGGAGGTCCGGCCCTGGGCCGGAGCTTGCGCTCCCCCGACTCCCAGCGCGCCCTTGTGGCTGCGCGTCGTCCGGGGCGACGGCACACCCGTGGGCCGACGAGGTGGTCCTCGCCCTCACCCGCGGTGAGCACCGCGCGTCAAGCAACTTGTCAATAGTGCCAGACGCGGAGGGCCCCGGCCAAATCGAGCCGAGGTGACGCCCGGCACGTGCGCGAGCACCCGGCATACCTGCGCCTCGTGGCAGGCGAAAGGGCCCCGGATCCCTGCGGATCCGAGGCCCTTCCGGTCTGGCTTGGTATGCCGTGTGCTCCCGCGGGAGCGTCAGGTCACTTGATGATCTTGGTGACCCGGCCGGCGCCGACGGTCCGGCCACCCTCACGGATGGCGAACTTCAGGCCCTCCTCCATGGCGATCGGCTGGATCATGTCGACCGTCATCTCGGTGTTGTCGCCGGGCATGACCATCTCCGTGCCCTCGGGCAGGTGCACAACGCCGGTGACGTCCGTGGTCCGGAAGTAGAACTGCGGACGGTAGTTGTCGTAGAACGGCGTGTGCCGGCCACCCTCGTCCTTGGACAGGATGTAGACCTGCGCCTCGAACTCGGTGTGCGGGGTGATCGAGCCCGGCTTCACGACGACCTGGCCGCGCTCGACGTCCTCGCGCTTGGTGCCGCGCAGCAGCAGACCGACGTTCTCACCCGCGCGGCCCTCGTCGAGCAGCTTGCGGAACATCTCGATGCCGGTGACGGTGGTCTTCGACGGCGGGCCCTGGTGGATCCCGACGATCTCGACCTCCTCGTTCACCTTGAGCACACCGCGCTCGACACGACCGGTGACGACGGTGCCGCGGCCGGTGATGGTGAACACGTCCTCGATCGGCATGAGGAACGGCTTGTCGATGTCGCGCTCCGGGTCCGGAATCGCCTCGTCGACGGCGTCCATGAGCTCCAGCACGGAGTTGACCCACTTCTCGTCGCCCTCGAGCGCCTTGAGCGCCGAGACCTTGACGACCGGCACGTCGTCGCCGGGGAACTCGTAGGAGGACAGCAGCTCGCGGACCTCCATCTCGACGAGCTCCATGATCTCCTCGTCGTCGACCATGTCGGCCTTGTTCAGCGCCACCACGATGTAGGGGACGCCGACCTGACGGGCCAGCAGGACGTGCTCCTTGGTCTGCGGCATCGGGCCGTCAGTGGCCGCCACGACCAGGATGGCGCCGTCCATCTGCGCCGCACCGGTGATCATGTTCTTGACGTAGTCAGCGTGCCCGGGGCAGTCGACGTGCGCGTAGTGACGCTTGTCGGTCTGGTACTCGATGTGGGCGATCGAGATCGTGATACCGCGCTGGCGCTCTTCCGGCGCCTTGTCGATCATGTCGAACGCTTCGGTGTTCGGGTTCAGCTCCGGGTTCTTGTCGTGCAGAACCTTGGAGATCGCAGCCGTCAGCGTCGTCTTGCCGTGGTCGATGTGACCGATGGTGCCGATGTTGACGTGCGGCTTGGTCCGCTCGAACTTCGCCTTCGCCACTGGGGGTCCTCCTCAGGACTTGTTGGTGATCGCCTCACGGACCGGACCCTGGTCGGGTGGACGTGGGGACGTCTTCTTGGGTTGGTTGACTACGGGTTCGCCGACGGGGAGTTTACCCGCGTCACTCGCCCCGGACCTTCTTGATGATCTCGTCCGCGACGCTCCGGGGAACCTCCGCGTACGAGTCGAACTGCATCGTGTAGTTGGCCCGACCCTGGGTCTTGGACCGGAGGTCGCCAACGTATCCGAACATCTCGGACAGCGGCACGAGGCCCTTGACGACCTTCGCCCCGCTGATGTCCTCCATGGACTGGATCTGCCCACGACGAGAGTTGATGTCGCCGATGACGTCGCCCATGTACTCCTCGGGCGTGCGCACCTCGACGGCCATCATCGGCTCGAGCAGCACGGGATTGGCCTTGCGGGCCGCCTCCTTGAACGCCATCGAGCCGGCGATCTTGAACGCCATCTCCGAGGAGTCGACGTCGTGGTACGCACCGTCCACCAGGGTGGCCTTGACGCCCACCACCGGGTAGCCGGCGAGCACACCGAGCTCCATGGCGCTCTGGATACCGGCGTCCACGCTGGGGATGTACTCCCGCGGCACGCGTCCACCGGTGACCTTGTTGTCGAACTCGTACAGCTCACCCTCGGAGGTGTCCATCGGCTCGAGGGTGATCTGCACCTTCGCGAACTGACCGGAGCCACCCGTCTGCTTCTTGTGGGTGTAGTCGTACTTCTCCACGGGGCGACGGATCGTCTCACGGTAGGCGACCTGCGGAGCACCGACGTTGGCCTCGACCTTGAACTCGCGCCGCATGCGGTCCACGAGGATGTCGAGGTGGAGCTCGCCCATGCCGCCGATGACGGTCTGGCCGGTCTCCTCGTCGAGGCGCACCGAGAAGGTCGGGTCCTCCTCGGCGAGCCGCTGGATCGCGGTCGACAGCTTCTCCTGGTCACCCTTGGTCTTCGGCTCGATGGCCACGTGGATGACCGGCTCCGGGAAGTGCATCGACTCCAGCAGCACCTGGTTGTTCATGTCGGACAGGGTGTCGCCGGTGGTCGTGTCCTTGAGCCCGATGAAGGCGTAGATGTGACCCGCCGTCGCGAAGTCGACCGGGTTCTCCTTGTTGGAGTGCATCTGGAACAGCTTGCCGATGCGCTCCTTCTTGCCCTTGGTCGAGTTCATGACCTGGGCGCCGCTCTCCACGCGACCGGAGTAGACCCGGACGTAGGTGAGCTTGCCGAAGAACGGGTGCACCGCGACCTTGTACGCCAGCGCCGAGAACGGCTCGCTCGCGTCCGGCTTGCGGATGACCTCCTTCTCCGGGTCCTTCGGGTCGTGGCCGATCATCGGCGGCACGTCCAGCGGGGAGGGCAGGTAGGCCACGACCGCGTCGAGCATGGGCTGCACGCCCTTGTTCTTGAACGCGGTGCCGCACAGCACCGGGTACAGCTCGTTGGCCACCGTGAGCTTGCGGATGCCGGCCTTGAGCTCGTCCTCGGTCAGCTCCTCGCCACCGAGGTACTTCTCGAGCAGCTCCTCGTCGGACTCGGCGATCTTCTCGACGAGCTCGTTGCGGTACTCCTCGGCCTTGGCCTGCAGGTCGGCGGGGATGTCCTCGACCTCGTAGTCCTCACCCTTCTTGGTCTCACCGTGCCAGACCAGGGCCTTCATGCGGACCAGGTCGACGACGCCGATGAAGTCGCTCTCGGCGCCGATCGGCAGCTGCAGCACGAGCGGCGTCGCACCGAGGCGGTCCTTGATGGTCTGCACGGTGAAGTAGAAGTCCGCACCGAGCTTGTCCATCTTGTTGACGAAGCAGATGCGCGGGACGCCGTAGCCGTCGGCCTGGCGCCACACGGTCTCGGACTGCGGCTCGACGCCCTCCTTGCCGTCGAAGACGGCGACCGCACCGTCGAGCACCCGCAGCGACCGCTCCACCTCGACGGTGAAGTCGACGTGCCCGGGGGTGTCGATGATGTTGATCTGGGTGTCCTTCCAGAAGCAGGTCGTCGCGGCCGACGTGATCGTGATGCCGCGCTCCTGCTCCTGCTCCATCCAGTCCATCGTCGAGGCGCCGTCGTGCGTCTCGCCGATCTTGTAGTTGATGCCCGTGTAGAACAGGATCCGCTCGGTGGTCGTCGTCTTGCCGGCATCGATGTGCGCCATGATGCCGATGTTGCGGACCCGCTTGAGGTCCGTGAGGACGTCGAGTGCCACGGTGTCTTTCTCGTCTCGTCTCGAGGGTGTGGGTCTGGGGTGGGTGAGGGGCGCGGGGGCCGTCCCGGTGCGTGCCCGGCATACCCGCAGGTATGCCGGGAAGCCCGGTGACTGCCCCCGTCACCTCACGTGGAGGCTCGGGGCCGGCCGACTACCAGCGGTAGTGGGCGAACGCCTTGTTCGACTCGGCCATCTTGTGGGTGTCCTCGCGGCGCTTGACCGCGGCACCGAGGCCGTTGCTCGCGTCGAGGATCTCGTTCATGAGGCGGTCGGTCATCGTCTTCTCGCGACGCTGCCGCGCGTAGCCGACCAGCCAGCGCAGCGACAGCGTGGTCGCGCGACCCGGCTTGACCTCGACCGGCACCTGGTAGGTCGCACCACCGACGCGGCGGCTCTTGACCTCCAGCGCGGGACGGACGTTGTCGAGCGCCCGCTTGAGGGTCACGACCGGGTCGGTGCCCGTCTTGGCGCGGCAGCCCTCGAGGGCGCCGTAGACGATGGTCTCGGCGATCGACTTCTTGCCGTCGAGCAGGATCTTGTTGACCAGCTGCGTGACCAGCGGGGAACCGTAGACCGGGTCGACGACCAGCGGACGCTTCGGCGCGGGGCCCTTGCGCGGCATTACTTCTTCTCCTTCTTCGCGCCGTAGCGGCTGCGGGCCTGCTGGCGGCCGCGGACACCCTGGGTGTCGAGCGAGCCGCGCACGATCTTGTAGCGCACGCCCGGCAGGTCCTTCACCCGGCCACCGCGGACGAGCACGATCGAGTGCTCCTGCAGGTTGTGGCCGACACCGGGGATGTAGGCCGTGACCTCGATGCCGCTGGTGAGCTTCACGCGCGCGACCTTGCGCAGCGCGGAGTTCGGCTTCTTGGGGGTGGTCGTGTAGACGCGGGTGCAGACCCCGCGGCGCTGCGGGCTGCCCTTGAGGGCCGGGGTCGCGACCTTGCCGCGCTTCTCCTGGCGCCCCTTGCGGACGAGCTGGTTGATCGTGGGCACTGAATCTCCGTCAGTCGTGTTGTCTGCGGACGGGTGTCCGCTCCTTGGCGTCGTCCCGCCTCGACCCCCGCGCTCGGGTGTGTCGGCGAGCCCTCCCCTGCACTCCCCTCGGCACGTCCTCTGGCTCTGGCGGTCGAGCGGACCGGAGGAGAGGATGTGCCGACAGGCGCCCGGCGAGGGGGTGAGCCCGACCCTGCGAGACGATGCCGGCCGCGGAGCGGGTCCGCCGCCTGTCCGCACTCGCTCCCGGACGCGGGCTCGTGCACAGGACTCAGCCCACGCACAGTGGTCAAGGCTACCGCGTGTGTCGGAATGCGACCAAATCGCGGACGCCCTGCTCGCGCTGGGTGTGCCCGCTGGAGAGAACGCCGGCCCGGGGTGGACATCTTCCCCGAGACCGGGGTACCACAACGCGGCCAGACCACATCGACCCCGACATTCCTCACGCCAGCGCCGACCACGCCGCACCAGACCACGTCGACCGCGACATTCCTCACGCCAGCGCCGACCACGCCGTCCTAGACCGGCGGCGGAGTCGCTTCGCCCTGTGGACAACATCAAGAGACCGACGAACCGGCGCCACAGTCGTCCCATGACGACGCAACAGGGATCGAAGCGGACAGTTCCGTCCAGCCCGTTCACCGCAGCTGAGGCCCGCGACGCTGGCATCAGCCGGCACGACCTCAGCGGGCCGGCATACCGTCGCCTGTTCCACGGGATGTATGCCGAAGCCTCCGTCGCGGTGACGCCCCTCCTCCTGGCGAAGGCGGCGCTGCGGGTCTCGCCCGCCGGCTCGCACGCGAGCCACCACACCGCCGCACGGATCTGGGGAGCATGGGTGCCGGACGACCCGCTGGTCCATGTCTGCAGTCCCCGAGGCACTTCCCGCTGCCAGCGGCGCGGCATCGGGGCCCACGAATGCCGCCATCCCGACGGCGATGCCACCGAAGGCAGACCCCTCGGCGTCGTCACCCGCCACGGAGTAGCGGTGTCCGGTCCCGTCCGGCTGTTCCTCGAGATGGCCCCTGCGCTGCGCCTGGTGGATCTGGTGGTCCTCGGCGACAGCCTGGTCCGCAAGGACCTCACCACGCCGGATCGGCTCCTCCGGGCAGCCGCCGCCTGGAAGGGAGCCGGCGCCGTGGCCGCTCGCCGCGCCGCTGGATTCGTGCGGAAGGACGTCGACTCCCCCATGGAGACCCGGTTGCGGATGCTCATCGTCTTGGCCGGCCTCCCGGAGCCACTCGTGAACCATCGCCTCCGGGAGGCCAACGGGGACGTACGGCGCCGGTTTGACCTGTGCTACCGAGAACTGCGCCTGGTCATCGAGTACGACGGCCGCCACCACGCGGAGGACGACCATCAGTGGGACCACGACATCGACCGCCGGGAGGAGCTGGACGAGGAGAAGTGGCGGGTGATCATCGTGCGGTCGAAGGGCATCTGGGTCGAACCGGGGCACACGCTGGACCGAATCGTCCGGGCCATGCGTTCCCAGGGCGCCACCGGCCTGCCCCGCGCGTTGAACGACGAGTGGCGGGCGCACTTCCCGGGCCGAGTCGTGGGCAACGGCTCCACGCAGGCGTGACGAATGTCGCCGCTCAGGCCATCTCCGGCGACACCATCCACGCAGGCGTGAGATGTGTCGGGCTGGCCGTGGTCGAGAGACGACGAAGGCGGGGCGGACCGTGGTGGTCCGCCCCGCCTCCGATGCGGTATGCCGAGTGCTCGCCTGCGGTATGCCGAGTGCTCGCCTCAGCCGGTCGCTCTCGCCTCGGCTGCCGAGGTGCGTCGGCAGCCGAGGCGGTCGCTCAGTCCCGGTCGAAGCCGAGCGCGGCGTCGTCGAGGACGACCGCTTCGCCCGAGCCCGGACCGAAGCCCGGGTAGTCGAACTGCTCGTAGCCCGGCATCGAGTACATCTCCGCCTTGGCCTCCTCGGTCGGCTCCACCTTGACGTTGCGGTAGCGCGGCAGGCCGGTCCCCGCGGGGATCAGCTTTCCGAGGATGACGTTCTCCTTCAGGCCGAGCAGCGGGTCGCTCTTGGCGTGCAGCGCGGCCTCGGTGAGGACGCGGGTGGTCTCCTGGAAGGAGGCCGCCGACAGCCAGGAGTCGGTCGCGAGCGAGGCCTTGGTGATGCCCATGAGCTCGGGACGCCCCGAGGCCGGCTTGCCGCCCTCGGAGACGACGCGGCGGTTCTCCTCCTCGAAGCGCACTCGCTCGGCCAGCTCGCCCGGCAGCAGCTCGGAGTCGCCCGCCTCGATGATCGTGATCCGGCGCAGCATCTGCCGGACGATCACCTCGATGTGCTTGTCGTGGATCGACACACCCTGCTGGCGGTACACACCCTGGACCTCCTGCACGAGGTGCATCTGCACCTGGCGCGGGCCGAGGATCCGCAGCACCTGCTTGGGGTCGATGGCGCCCTGCACGAGCTGGGTGCCGACCTCGACATGGTCCCCGTCGGCGACCATGAGGCGGCCGCGCTTGCTGATCGGGTAGGCGTGCTCCTCCGAGCCGTCGTCCGGGACCAGCACGATCCGCCGGGTCTTGTCGGTGTCCTCGATCTGCACCCGGCCGGTCGCCTCGGCGATCGGCGCGACACCCTTCGGGGTGCGGGCCTCGAAGAGCTCGACCACACGGGGCAGACCCTGGGTGATGTCGTCACCGGCCACACCACCGGTGTGGAAGGTTCGCATCGTCAGCTGGGTGCCGGGCTCACCGATCGACTGGGCGGCGATGATGCCGACGGCCTCGCCGATGTCGACCAGCTTGCCGGTGGCCAGCGACCGGCCGTAGCACTTGGCGCACGTGCCGACCCGCGAGTCACAGGTCAGGACCGAACGGACTCGGACCTTCTCGACCCCGGCCGCGACCAGGGCGTCGATGACCACGTCACCGAGGTCCATGCCGGCCTCGGCGAGCACCTCGCCGTCCATGACGACGTCCTCGGCGAGCGTTCGCGCGTAGACCGAGGTCTCCACGTCGTCGTGCTCGCGCAGGTTGCCGTCGACGCCACGCACCGCGATCGGCAGCTCGACACCACGGTCGGTGCCACAGTCCTGCTCGCGGATGATGACGTCCTGGCTCACGTCCACCAGGCGTCGGGTCAGGTAACCCGAGTCGGCGGTCCGCAGCGCGGTGTCGGCCAAGCCCTTGCGGGCACCGTGCGTGGAGATGAAGAACTCCAGCACCGACAGGCCCTCGCGGAAGTTCGCCTTGATCGGGCGCGGGATGATCTCACCCTTCGGGTTCGCCATCAGGCCACGCATACCGGCGATCTGCCGCAGCTGGAACCAGTTACCACGAGCGCCCGAGGAGACCATCCGGTAGATCGGGTTGGTCTTCGGGAAGTTGGTCTCCATCTCCTTGGAGACCTCGTTCGTGGCCTGGGTCCAGATCTCGATGAGCTCCTGACGGCGCTCGTCGTCGGTGATCAGACCGCGCTCGAACTGCGTCTGCACCTTGGCGGCCTTGGTCTCGTAGTCACCGAGGATCTCGGACTTCGACGCCGGGGTGACGACGTCGGAGATGGCGACCGTGGTGCCCGAGCGGGTGGCCCAGTGGAAGCCGTCCGCCTTGAGCGCGTCCAGCGACGCCGCGACCTGCACCTTGCTGTAGCGCTCGGCGAGGTCGTTGACGATCGCCGACAGCTTCTTCTTGTCGACGCTGACGTTCACGTAGGCGAAGTCCTCGGGCAGGCTCTCGTTGAAGATCGCCCGACCCAGCGTGGTCTCGACCGTCAGCTCGGAGACGAAGCCGCGCTCGTCGGCCTCGACACCCTCGGGCAGCACCGTCCCCGGCGTCGGCACGAGGTCCTTGAGCCGGATCTTCACCAGCGAACCGAGCTCGATCTCGTCGGCGTCGAAGGCCATCTGCGCCTCGGCGACGGTCGCGAAGGCGCGGCCGGCGCCCTTGCCGTCCTCCACCTCGGAGGTGAGGTGGAACAGGCCGATGATCATGTCCTGGGTCGGCATGGTCACCGGGCGACCGTCGGCTGGCTTGAGGATGTTGTTGCTCGACAGCATCAGGATCCGCGCCTCGGCCTGCGCCTCGGCGGACAGCGGCACGTGGACCGCCATCTGGTCACCGTCGAAGTCGGCGTTGAACGCCGAGCAGACGAGCGGGTGGATCTGGATCGCCTTGCCCTCGACCAGCTGCGGCTCGAAGGCCTGGATGCCGAGACGGTGCAGGGTCGGTGCGCGGTTGAGCAACACCGGGTGCTCGCGGATGACCTCCTCGAGCACGTCCCACACGACCGGGCGCGCGCGCTCCACCATCCGCTTGGCGGACTTGATGTTCTGCGCGTGGTCGAGGTCGACCAGCCGCTTCATCACGAACGGCTTGAACAGCTCCAGCGCCATCTGCTTGGGCAGGCCGCACTGGTGCAGCTTCAGCTGCGGGCCGACGACGATGACCGAGCGGCCGGAGTAGTCGACGCGCTTGCCCAGCAGGTTCTGCCGGAACCGGCCCTGCTTGCCCTTGAGCATGTCGGACAGCGACTTCAGCGGACGGTTGCCGGGCCCGGTGACCGGGCGGCCGCGGCGGCCGTTGTCGAACAGCGCGTCGACGGCCTCCTGCAGCATCCGCTTCTCGTTGTTGACGATGATCTCGGGCGCGCCCAGGTCGAGCAGGCGCTTGAGCCGGTTGTTGCGGTTGATGACCCGGCGGTACAGGTCGTTCAGGTCGGACGTGGCGAACCGGCCGCCGTCGAGCTGCACCATGGGGCGCAGGTCCGGCGGGATGACCGGGATGCAGTCCAGCACCATGCCGAGCGGGCTGTTGCGGGTGTTGAGGAACGCCGAGACGACCTTCAGCCGCTTGAGGGCGCGGGCCTTCTTCTGGCCCTTGCCGGTGCGGATGATGTCGCGCAGCTTCTCGGCCTCGGCGTCGAGGTCGAAGTTCTGCAGCCGCGCCTGGATGGCCGCGGCGCCCATGCCGCCCTCGAAGTACTTGCCGAAGCGGTCGCGCATCTCGCGGTAGAGCAGCTCGTCGCCCTCCAGGTCCTGGACCTTGAGGTTCTTGAACCGGCTCCACACCTCGTCGAGGCGGTCGAGCTCGCGCTGCGCGCGGTCGCGCAGCTGCTTCATCTCCCGCTCGGCGCCGTCGCGCACCTTGCGCTTCTGGTCGGCCTTCGCGCCGGCCTCCTCCAGCTCCGCGAGGTCGCCCTCCAGCTTCTGCTGGCGGGCCTCGACCTGCGCGTCGCGGGCCTGCTCGATCTGCTGGCGCTCCACCGAGATGTGCGCCTCCAGCGTGGGCAGGTCGCGGTCGCGCCGCTCCGCGTCCACGCTGGTGATCATGTAGGCCGCGAAGTAGATGATCTTCTCGAGATCCTTCGGGGCCAGGTCCAGCAGGTAGCCGAGGCGGGACGGCACGCCCTTGAAGTACCAGATGTGCGTGACCGGCGCGGCCAGCTCGATGTGGCCCATCCGCTCGCGCCGCACCTTGGCGCGGGTCACCTCGACGCCGCAGCGCTCACAGATGATGCCCTTGAAGCGGACGCGCTTGTACTTGCCGCAGTAGCACTCCCAGTCCCGGGTCGGGCCGAAGATCTTCTCGCAGAAGAGCCCGTCCTTCTCCGGCTTGAGGGTCCGGTAGTTGATCGTCTCCGGCTTCTTCACCTCGCCGTGCGACCACTGGCGGATATCGTCGGCGGTCGCCAGACCGATGCGAAGCTCGTCGAAGAAGTTGACGTCAAGCAACTGTTTTCCCCTTGAGTTCTCAGACCTCGTCGACGCTCATCGCGCCCTCGTTAGGACGGCGGGACAGGTCGATGCCGAGCTCCTCCGCGGCGCGGAAGACGTCCTCGTCGGTGTCGCGCATCTCGATCGACATGCCGTCGCTGGAGAGCACCTCGACGTTGAGGCACAGCGACTGCATCTCCTTGATGAGCACCTTGAAGGACTCGGGAATGCCGGGCTCGGGGATGTTCTCGCCCTTGACGAT
>NZ_DASSTI010000018.1:0-28804 GCF_035708005.1 Segeticoccus sp.
TAACCGGACAGGATCCACTGGAGGTCGCTCGTGCTGGCATGCAGGCCGGAGCTGATCGACGGCAGCGCGACGTTGACGATCGAGACGTCCATCAGGGTCATGAAGCCGGCGACGAGGCAGACGCTGAGGGCCCGCCACCGGGCCGGGTCCTGACCGTCCGGGACGGCAGCGGTCGGGACGGGCGAGCCCGGGCGACCCTTGGGGCCTTCGTTCACGTGGCTCGATGTGGAGGGACCGGTCATCCGCTCGACGCTACCCACGGATCATGAGCCGAATCTGGGCCCGGGAAGAAGGACCGGCACCGTCACGTCTGAATGGGCCCCCGTGGCCGGTCACCAGCGCAGCGCCAAGAGACCGTCCTGCTCGCCCTCGTCCGGCACGATCGCCGCCAGGTTGTGGCCCGGCACCATGCCAGCCGCCCAGATCTTCTGGTCCAGTTCGACGCGCCCGACCTCGGCGAACGTGGGCGGCGCGAGCAGCCGAAGGCCGCGCCGTGTGCTCAGGACGAGTCGGCCGGCCTCGTCCTCGCCGAGCACTTCGACGGCCTGAGCGGGGGCGCTGCCCCGGTGCCGCACTTCCAGAGTGACCGCGTCGAAGATAATGAGCTCATTGCCGGCGACCTCCCACCCCCCGGGGAAGTCGGCGTCCTCGGCGCCGGACGGCGTGAACACCTGCAGCGGCTGTGGCTCGCCGACCAGCGCGGCGAGGGCGTCGCCGACCAAGCACGAGCCCTTCCCGTGCGGCAGCCGATGCCGGCGAACGACGCGGTGGCGGCTCGTGTCGACATCTCTCGCTATCCCATTGTGGAACGAGACCATCCGCAGCAGGCCGTCCGGGAGGCGGTACGCATGCCTGGCGCTCACGCGCATTCGTTTGATCCGCGAGCCGTCGTGCGCCGAGAGGAGCACGACCGAGTCGCGCAGCCACTGACCGAGGGCCAGGACCTCGGCGTCGTAGCTGACCAGAGTCGACGAGTAGCGGTCGAAACCCTGCCGGATCACCTCCACCACCGTGGGTCGGTCACCGTCGAGCTCCAAGCGGCACAGGCCGTACAGACCGAGGGCCCAAGGGCGCCGGTCCTCGCCACTGTCGGGCACGTACAGGGCGCGCAGTGGCCCTGGCATGCCGGTGGCCCTGGTGACGTCACCAAAGAGCAGATCGACCGTGCACCATGGTGATCGCGATCCGGCGCTGGGCAGGGTCAGCACGACCGACTGTGTGCCGGGCAGGGCCGCAATGGCCGTTCCCATCACCCAGTCGAGACCCTTTTTGACAGGCAGGGGTATCCGTCGGGTCGCGATCCGTATCATTTTTCCCCCGATGGTCGGCGATGAGCGGAAACCTAGCGTCCACGTTGCCGTCAGACGGCGATATGCGGCTTTCCACGCTTACGCGTTCCCGAAGGAAATCGACGGACCGAGGCGACGTTCCGGGTGACCGGATACTCGATCGAGGCAACGCCGAGGTAACCGACAGGTCCCACGGCCGGATGAAGGACGCAGAAGGCCGCCCGGCCCGCTTGCGCAGATCGGACGGCCTTCCTCGATGTCGGGGTGACAGGATTTGAACCTGCGACCTCTTCGTCCCGAACGAAGCGCGCTACCAAGCTGCGCCACACCCCGTGGCTGTGCCGCCCGCATCGGCGGAACCGGCGACAACCGAGGATAGCCGAGCACCCCCGCCAGCACCGAATCGGGTCCGCCGACCGTCCAGCGTGCCGATCGTCGCCCCTGATCATTGTGGCGTTCTGGCTGCTGGGGCGACCATTTCGCCACAATGATCGGGGCAGGAGAAGTCAGCCGCGGGGGACGAGCGTGAGCAGCGAGGCCTCGGGACGGCAGGCGAACCGCACGGGGGCATACGGGGACGTCCCCAACCCGGCGGAGACCTCCATCCAGGCGGCGTCGGCGGGCGCCGCGGAACTCGGCGCGCCGTCTGCCCCGGGCCACCAGCGCGAGACGCCCTTGGCCCGGTCGGTCGGCAGGTCACAGTTGGTCACGAGCGCCCCGTAGAACGGTAGGCACAGCTGCCCGCCGTGCGTGTGCCCGGCGATCACCAACCCCGCGCCGTCGGCCGTCATCGCGTCGAGCACCCGCTGGTATGGCGCGTGCACCACTCCCAGCGTCAGCGCGGCTGACGGGTCGGCCGGCCCGGCGACCTGCGCGTAGCGGTCGAACTGCACGTGCGGGTCGTCCACCCCCACCAGCTCCAGGTCGAGGCCACGCACCACGAGCCGGCCGCGGTGGTTGTCGAGGTCCTGCCAGCCGGCGTCGAGGAAGGCCTTGACCAGGTCATCGGTCGGCAGCCGTCGCGCCCCGGTGGCCGAGCCGCGCTTGTGGCTCCGGTCGACGTAGCGCAGCGGGTTCTTCATGACCGGGCCGAAGTAGTCGTTCGACCCCATGACGAACATGCCCGGCAGCTCCAGGAGCGGCTCGAAGGCGTCGACGACGAAGGGCACCGCCTCCTCGTCGGCGAGGTTGTCGCCCGTGTTCACGACGAAGTCCGGCTCGAGCGCGGCCAGGCCGCGCACCCACTCGATCTTGCGGCGCTGCCGCGGCACGAGGTGCAGGTCGGTCACGTGCAGCACCCGCAGCGGCGGCGCACCCGCGGGCAGCACGGGCAGCGTCCAGCGTCGCAGCGTGAAGGCGTTCCGCTCGATGAGGGAGGCGTAGCCGATCCCCCCGGCGGCAGCCGCGACCGCGCCCAGCGCGAGTGAGGTGAGAGTGCGCATCGCGCTCAGTCTCCCAGACGAGACGGGTGCGCCGCGGTGGGACACTGTCCGCCATGACCGACGCCAGCCTCAAGTCCACCCTCCAGCAGGACCTGCACACCGCGATCCGTGAACGCGACCAGGTCCGTTCGGCCACGCTGCGGATGGCTCTGGCCGCCGTCACCACCGAGGAGGTCGCCGGCAAGCAGGCCCGCACGCTCTCCGACGACGAGGTGCTCAAGGTGCTCACCAAGGAGGCGAAGAAGCGCCGCGAGGCCGCGTCGGCCTACGACGACGCTGGGCGCGGCGAGCTCGCCGAGCGTGAGCGCTCGGAACTCGCCGTGCTCGAGGGTTACCTGCCCGCCCAGCTGTCCGACGAGGAGTTGGAGCAGCTCGTCATCCGGGCGGTCGCCGACAGCGGTGCCAGCGGTATGCCGGACATGGGCAAGGTCATGAAGACCGTCCAGCCGCTCGTGGCCGGCCGGGCAGCGGGCGGCCGGGTCGCGGCCGCCGTGAAGGCGGCCCTCCAGCACTGACTGACGCGGGTCAGCCCTTCTTGGGCGGCTTGGTCTTCGAGGGCTTGGGCGGCTTGGTCTTGGTGTGCTTGGGCTTGGTGGGCGAGGGCGACGACGTCTGCGTCGAGCTCGGGCTCGGCGATGAGGTCTGCGTCGGCGACGGCGTCTGGGTCGGGGTGGGCGTCTGCGTCGGCGTCGGGACGTAGCCCGTGGACGGGTAGATCGTCACCGTGTCACCCGACTTGACGTTGGCCCCGGCGCCGGGGCTGCTCCACGCCACCGTGCCCTGCGGGTAGTTCGAGTACACCTGGCTGCCCACCGACGGCGTGAGCCCACGGTCGCTGATGGCCTTCTTGGCCTCGTCGACGGTCATGCCCGTGACATCCGGCACGGGGATGTTCTCGCCGTACTTGATCTTGGTGCTCGGCTCCTCGAACTGCTGGACCGGCATCCCCTTGGAGGCGTAGCTCATGATGTCGGCCCACAGGGGTGCGGCGATGGTCGAGCCGAAGACCTGCCCCTTGTAGAACTTCCCGCCGAGCGTGATGTCGCGCATGTGCAGGCTGTTGTCGTTCGGCGTGCCGACCCAGACGGCCGAGGCCAGCTGCGGGGTGTAGCCCACGAACCAGGTCTCGTTGCCGTAGTCCGCGGTGCCGGTCTTGCCGGCGGCCGGCCGGTGCCCGGTGAGGTGCACGCCCTTGGCGGTGGCCCCGTCGTCGGTGAGCACGTGCTTGAGGATCGCCGTGGTTCCGGCCGCCACCTGCGGGTCGAGGACCTGCTTGCAGGTGCCCTTCTGGATGCCGAGCTTCTTGCCGTCCGGGCCGGTGACCGAGAGCACCGGCACCGGGTCGCAGCGCTTGCCACCGGAGGCGATGGTCGCGTAGGCGTTGGCCAGCGCCATCGGGGAGACCGGGTTCGCGCCCAGGGCGATCGGCGCGACCAAGTGGTCGATCTTCTGGCCGTTCGACTGGTGCAGGCCCAGCTGGGTCATCGTGTTGCGCACGTTGCACAGCCCGAGCTTGCCGTCCAGGCCGACGAAGGCGGTGTTGACCGACTTCGCCGTCGCGGTGAGCAGTGACATGTTGCCGATCGTCGTGCCCTCGTCGTTGAAGACGGGGTAGGACTGCCCGGCCCCGAGGCCGCACGGGCCCGGGAGGTCGGAGCTGGTGAACGTGGCGGCCTGCGAGGCGCTCGCCGGGCGGGCGTAGACGTTGCTGTGGATCGACATGCCCTGCTTCAGCGCCGTGACGACGGCAAACGTCTTGGCCGTCGACCCGAACTGGAAGCCGCCGGAGCTGCCGTACTGCGCGTCGACGGAGTAGTTGACCGAGGTGTTGCCCGGCTGGTTCTTGTTGGAGAACTTCGTGCCCTGGGCCGCCGCGAGGACGTGTCCGGTGCCCGGCTGGATGACCACGGCGGCCCCGGCGACGTCGTACTTGTTGCCGATCGGCACCTTCTGCGTGATGGACTTGAGGGCGTGCTCCTGCAGCTTGGGGTCCAGTGAGGTCTTGATCGTCAGGCCACCGCGGTTGATCTTGTCGATCCGCTGGGCGACGGTGGCGCCGAGTGCTGGCTGCTGCTCCAGCCACGTCATCACGTAGGTGCAGAAGTAGGGGAACTTCGAGGCCGCGCACGTGCTCTTGCGCTGGGTCACGTGCAGCGTGACGGGCGTCTTCTTGGCCTTCTTCCACTGCTGCTTGTCGATGAAGTGGTGCTGGTACATCTTGTCGAGGACCACGTTGCGCCGCTGCAGCGCCGCCTGCGGGTTGTGGATCGGGTCCGTGACTCCGGGCCGGTTGACGATGCCGGCCAGCATGGCGGCCTGCGGGATGTCGAGCTGGCTGGCGTGGACGCCGAAGTAGTGTCGCGCCGCCGCCTCGACGCCGTAGGCCTGGTCGCCGTAGTAGACGAGGTTGAGGTAGCCCTGCAGGATCTGGTCCTTGCTCATCTTCTTCTCGAGGGCGACGGCGTACTTCAGCTCCTGCAGCTTGCGGGCGTAGCCCGCGACGCCGTGCCGGACCGTGGCCTCCTGGGCAGCCTGCTGGTTGCCGTTGCGCAGCGCGTTCTCCTCCAGCGAGATCTTGACGTACTGCTGGGTCAGCGTCGACGCGCCCTGGGTGCTGCTGTTGACCAGGTTCGACGCCAGCGCCCGCGCCACGCCCTTGGGGTCCAGTCCGCCGTGCTGGAAGAACCGTGCGTCCTCGATCGCCACCTGGGCGTCCTGCATCGCCTGGGAGATCTTCGACAGGGGCACGATGACCCGGTTCTCGTCATACGGCGTGGCGACCACCGTGCCGTCGGCGGCGACGATCTTGGACTGCTGCGACAGCGGGTCGCTCTGGAACTGGCTGGGCAGGGAGTCGAACAGGTGCACGCCCTGCCGTGCGGTCATCCCCATGGCCCCCACCCCGGGGATCAACAGGCCCGCGCCGAGCAGGCCCATGACGACCGCGGTCGCGACGAACGCCCCGAAGAGGCTCAGGACGTTGGCGAACTTGGCGGCAAAACGCTGCATATACACCAGCCTAACCGGCAAGAAGACCTCCTCCCGGCAGCGCCGAGCCGACGCCGGTGGGTCACGGGAGGGCCTGCGGGTGGTGTGTGACTAGTCACACACCCTTGACCGAAACCATCCGAACGGGTCATTCCCCCCAAGGAACGGTAAGTCTACGTTCAAGACTTGGTAAAGAAAGCAAGTTCAAGGGCGAGCTTGCTCGGACCTAAGGGGAGGTTCCGTGACCATCATCGACTCGGGACAGGGGCGTGCGTCGCGGCCGACGGGCGCCAGCGTGGGATGGGTCGAGGACTGGACCGAGTTGGCCAAGTGCCGGCAGGTCGAGCCCGACGCACTGTTCGTCAAGGGTGCTGCCCAGCAGCAGGCCAAGCTCATCTGCCGGGGCTGCCCGGTCATCGCGGAGTGCTTGGCAGATGCCTTGGACCACCAGACGGAATTCGGGGTCTGGGGTGGTATGACTGAGCGGGAACGCCGAGCCCTGCTCAAGCGTCGTCCCGATGTCCGGTCGTGGCGGGAGCTGTTCATCGCCCACCGCGCCCGGCAGCAGGCCAAGTCGGCCTGAGAGCGGCTGGCCGGCGCGTCGACTGGGGAGCTGGCGCGCCGGTCAGTCGCCGCCCGCGAGGGCGGCGCCCATGGAACGCAGGCCAGTCAGGTCGTGGATGTCCTCCGCGGCCGCCGGCACCTGCACCACCGGCACCCCGGGGTGGGCCGAGCTGAAGCGACGGGCCAGCGCCTGATGACGGGCAGCGGCCTGGGCCAGGTCGGCGTGCAACCGCAACAGGGCAGCGGTGACCCCGGTGGTCGCAGAGGTGTCCGACGGTTCCAGCTCCTCCAACGCTTCGGCGGCCGCGAGCGCCCTCCCGGCGCTCAGGCTCGGAACCGCGGGCACCCGGACCCGGTTGAGGACGAGGCCGGCGAGGGGCATCCCGTCCTCGTCGAGCCGGTCGACGAAGTACGCGGCCTCCCGCAGCGCGTCGTGCTCGGGGACGGCGACGACCACGAAGGCTGTGCCGTTCTGCTGCAGCAGCGCATAGGTCTGGTCCGCCCGCTTGCGGAAGCCGCCGAAGACGGTGTCCAGCGCGGCGACGAAGGTCTGCACGTCGCGCAGCAGCTGGCCGCCGAGCACCTTGGTGAGGGTGTTGGTCACCACGTTCACCCCGGCGCTGAACACCTTCAGGTATGCCCGGCCCCCGGCTCGCGCGGGCGCGCTCAGCAACCGCACGAAGCGGCCGTCGAGGAACGACCCGAGCCGCTGCGGGGCGTCGAGGAAGTCCAGCGCCGAGCGCGACGGGGGCGTGTCGACGACGATGAGATCCCACGTCGGGGCCCCGTCGGCGCCGTCCCGGCGCTGGGCGTGCAGCTGCCCGAGCCGCTCCATCGCCATGTACTCCTGCGTGCCCGCGAAGGAGCTCGACACCGCCTGGTAGAAGGGGTTGGCCAGGATCTGCTCGGCCTTGTCCGGGGCGGCGTGCGCCTGCACCACCTCGTCGAAGGTGCGCTTCATGTCGAGCATCATCGCGTCGAGCGAGCCCCCCGCCGGCCCCGGCAGCTCGACCGGGCGCGGGGTGTTGTCCAGCTCCTCCAGCCCGAGCGCCTGCGCGAGGCGCCGGGCGGGGTCGATGGTGAGCACGACGACCCGCCGGCCGGCCTCGGCGCCTCGCAGCGCGATCGCCGCGGCGGTGGTCGTCTTGCCGACCCCACCGGAGCCGCAGCAGACCACGATGTGGGTGGCGGGGTCGGCGATCAGCTCATCGATGTCCAGAGCCGGGGTGGTGGGCGCGGCGGCACGGGTCCGGGGCATCACGCCATCCCCTCCTCGGCGAGCACGCGGGCGAAGAACCGCACCTCGCCGGCCTCGACTCCCTCGGGCAGCAGCGGCAGCTCATAGGTGGGGCGCCCGAGCTGCAGGACCCGGTCCAGCTCCTGCTGTTCCAGCAGCGCCCGGGCGGCGAGGTCGGCGGCCTCCCGGCGGAGACCGCCGACGAGCGTCGGCCCGGTGCGCAGCCCGGCGCTCTTGAGGTCGGTGGCGAGGTCCTCGTCGCTGAGCGACTCGCTCCCGTCCGGCGCGACGGTGGCCAGCGCCGCCTCGGTCTGGTCGTGGTCGCGCACCTGGTTGACGACGATGCCGCCGATCGGCAGCCGCTGCTCGTGCAGCTCGGCGACCGCGTCGATCGTCTCCTGCACCGGCATCTCCTCCGGCACGGTGACCAGGTGCACCGCGCAGCGCGAGGACCGCAGCAGCCGGGTGATCGACTGGGCCTGCTTGTGGATCGGCCCGACCTTGGCCAAGCCGGCGACCTCGGTGCCGACGCCGAGGAACCGCCCGATCCGCCCGGTCGGAGGCGCGTCGAGGACGACCGCGTCGTGCACCGGGCCGCCGTGGCGCGACGTCGGCGCCTGCGCGCGGCGCGCGGCCTCGTAGACCTTGCCGATGAGCAGGACGTCCCGCACGCCGGGGGCGATGGTCGTCGCGAAGTCGACGGCGCCGAACTTCTCCAGGACCCCGCCGGCGCGGCCGAGCTTGTAGAACGACTGCAGGTACTCCATCAGCGCCGCCTTGGCGTCGACGGCCAGCCCCCACAGCTCGCCGCCCTCGGCGGTCCGGGTGATCCGGACCTCGCGGTCCGGCAGGGGATCCACGTCGAGCAGCTGGGCGATGCCCTGCCGGCCCTCGACCTCCACGAGCAGCACCCGCTGGCCGCGCTCGGCGAGGGCCAGGGCGAGCGCCGCGGCGACGGTCGTCTTGCCGGTCCCGCCCTTGCCCGTCACGACGTGCAGCCGGACGTCGGGCCAGTCGCCGGAACTCATGACGCGAGCCTAATCGGCGCCGGTGGGGTGGCTCGCTGCGAGCGAGCGCACGGCCTCCAGCACCTGCTGGAACGCCGGGTGCTCCGGGTCGACCAGCTCGAAGTGGCCAGCTCCCGGTATGCCGGTCAGTGGCACCTGGCGGCCCCGCCGTTCACAGGTGTCGCGGTAGGCCCGGCTCACGCTGATGGGGACGGCCTCGTCGAGCAGGCCGTGGACGAGGCGGACGGGCGCCGGGGGAGGGGCGAGCCGGGCCGGGTCGGCGAGGGCATAGCGCTCGTCGCTGCGCGAGTCCCCGGCCCGGTCGTGCGGGAGCCTGGCCGGCGGCGGACCGCCCATCAGCGCTCGGGCGGCGTCGTCTCCAAGGTGCAGGTCCGCGGTGAGGGTGAGGTCGACGCAGCCGGCCAGGGAGACGGCGCCGACGACCCCGGCGCCCTCGACCTGGTGCAGCAGCCACACCGCGAGGTGGCCCCCGGCCGAGTGGCCGACGAGGACGGTGCGCTCCGGCAGCTCCGGGTCGCGGCGCACCGCCGCCAACGCCGCCCGGATGTCGTCGAAGGTGCCCGGCCAGCCGCCACCGGCCATGCCGACCCGGCGGTACTCCACCACGGCGACGGCGAACCCCGCGCGCGCGAATGCCGCCGCCTGGGCGGCGGCGTGCTGACGGTCCCACGCCGCCTTCCAGAAGCCGCCGTGCACGACCACCACGGTCGTCCCGAGCGGGTCACTGCCTTTCCTCGCGGCTCCTGCGACGTCGCCGCTGGGAGGCAAGCGCACGTCATACACCTGCGCCGGATCGGGACCATAGGAAACGGTGCGGTCCGGCGGCGGGGCGGGGCGGTCCGGAGGCCCGGAAAGGAGGGCTGGGCCGCTGTTTTGTACCACGTCGAAAGGCTAGTGATCCGCTGGTAGCGTCGCGCACAGTGTGCGACAACGGAGTCGCGCCGGGGACAAGGAGCAGCGTGCCGATGTCGTCGAATCCGGTTCGGGCAGAGTCGGGCCAGGGCCCGGCTCACGTCGTCGTGGTGGGGGCCGGCATGGTCGGCTTGTCGACGGCGTGGTTCCTGCAGGAGCGCGGGGTGGAGGTGACCGTCCTCGACCGTTCGGGTGTCGCGGCCGGTTCCTCGTGGGGCAACGCCGGGTGGATCTCGCCGGGGCTGGCGATCCCCTTGGCCGAGCCGTCGGTGCTGCGCTACGGCATGAAGGCGATGTTCGACCCCGACTCCCCGCTGTACGTGCCGCCGACGCCCGACCCGCAGCTGCTCGGCTTCATGCTCGGCTTCGCTCGCCGCTGCACGATGAAGGAGTGGCGCAAGGCGATGGCGGCCTTCGTCCCGGTCAACGAGAAGGCGATCGGCGCCTACGACGCCCTGACCGAGGGCGGGGTGAGCGCGCAGACCCACGAGGCGCCGATCATGGCCGCCTTCCGTCGGGCCGAGGACGCCGCCGCACTGGAGCGTGAGATCGACCTGGTCCGCGAGGCGGGGCTCGAGCTGGCGATCGAGGCGGTCGACAACGCCACGCTGCGGGCCGAGCTGCCCATCGTGTCGCCGTCGGTGGAGAAGGCGATCCGCATCGGCGGGCAGCGCTACCTCAACCCCGGCGAGTTCGCCGACGCGCTCGCGAAGTCCGTGGAGAACCGCGGGGGCCGGATGCTGCTCGGCTACAACGTGCGCGCGCTGCGGCACGGGCCGGGCGGCGTGACCGTGGAGATGGTCTCCGGCGAGCCGGTGCGCGGTGACGCGGTCGTCCTCGCCACGGGTGCCTGGTTGCCCGAGCTCGCTCGCCCGTATGGCGTGCGCGTGCGTCTGGTGGCCGGGCGCGGCTACTCGTTCAGCGCCCGGGTGGAGCAGCCGCCGGTGCCGTGCCCCGTGTACTTCCCGCAGGAGCGGGTCGCGTGCACGCCGATCGCCGACCGGCTGCGGATCGGCGGGACGATGGAGATCGGCGACGCCGACGACGTGCTGCACATCGAGCGGATCGACGCCATGGTCCGCGCCGCCCGACCGCTCCTGACCGGCGTGGACCTGGACGACCGCAAGGACTCCTGGGTCGGCGGCCGGCCGGTCACCGCCGACAACCTGCCGCTCATCGGCCCGACCCACGCGCCCGGCGTGTGGACCGCCGGCGGCCACGGGATGTGGGGCATCACCCAGGGCCCGATCACGGGCCAGCTGCTGGCGGAGTACATGACCACGGGCCGGGCGCCGGCCGAGCTGCGGCCGTTCGACCCGACCCGCTGACCTCCCCCGTCACGCCGATCTCGAGACTTTCCGCGCGATCTCGGGACTTTCCGCCCCGGAAACTCCCTAGATCGGCGGGAATGTCCCTAGATCGGCGGGAATGTCCCGAGATTTGCGGGGTGGGGCCGATCGCTAGAGTGCGCCGTATGACGAAGTGGGAATACGCAACCGTGCCGCTGATCGTGCACGCCACCAAGCAGATCCTCGACCAGTGGGGCGAAGACGGCTGGGAGCTGGTCCAGGTCGTGCCCGGCCCGGACGGCACCAGCCTCGTCGCCTACCTCAAGCGGCCCCGCGACTGACCAAGGAGAGCTGAGCATGAGCACCGTCGAAGACCGCCTGGCCGAGCTCGGCCTGCAGGTTCCCACTGTCGCCAAGCCCGTCGCGGCCTACGTCCCGGCGCTGCGCCAGGGCAACCTGGTCCACACCTCCGGGCAGCTGCCGCTGACCGACGGTGAGCTGCCCGCCACCGGCAAGGTCGGCGAGGGCGAAGGCCTGGTGGCCCCCGAGCAGGCCAAGGAACTGGCGCAGACCTGCGCCCTCAACGCGATCGCTGCCGTCAAGGGCGTCGTGGGCGACCTCGACAAGGTGGCCCAGGTCGTCAAGGTCGTCGGCTTCGTCGCGAGCGACCCGTCCTTCACCGGCCAGCCCGGCGTCATCAACGGCGCCAGCGAACTGCTCGGCAAGGTCTTCGGCGACAAGGGCGCTCACGCCCGGTCGGCCGTCGGCGTCGCGGTGCTGCCGATGAACTCGCCCGTCGAGGTCGAGATCGTCGTGGCCGTCGAGGACTGAGCCATCAGCGCGACGACCCGCGACTTCCCGGTCAGCGGGCTCGGTGACCTCGCCGAGGAGTGGTTCGCCGGCCGCGTGACCGAGGTGGTGACCCCCCGCCGCGCCTCGACGGTGCTGGTGGTGCGGGACAGCCGCCCCTCCACGGAGGCGACGGCGCGCCGGTCACCGGTCGAGGTGTTCATGCTGCGCCGGGTCGCCACGATGGCGTTCGCGCCCCGGATGATGGTCTTCCCGGGCGGTGGCGTGGACGCCCGTGACGCCGACGTCGAGTTGCCGTGGGCCGGCCCGTCGCCGCAGCAGTGGGCGCGTGAGCTGGACACCGACGAGGCCTCCGCGCGGGAGCTGGTCGTCGCCGCGGTGCGTGAGGTCTTCGAGGAGTGCGGCGTCCTGCTCGCCGGCCCGAACGCCGACACGGTCATCAGCGACGTGACCGGCCGGGAGTGGCACGGTGAGCGGGAGGGACTGCTCGCGCGGGAGCAGTCCTTCGCCCAGCTGCTCATCCGGCGCGGCCTGGTGCTGCGCTCGGACCTGTTGCGGCCGCACGCCCACTGGATCACGCCCGAGTTCGAGCCGCGACGCTACGACACCCACTTCTTCGTGGCGCTGCTGCCCGAGGGGCAGGTCGCCGACGACCTGTCCACCGAGGCCGACCACGCGGCGTGGACCGACCCCCGGACGCTGCTGGATCAGCAGGCGGCGGGCGAGGCGCTCATGCTGCCGCCGACGATCGTGGCGGTCGAGCAGGTCGCCGCGGCCTCCTCCGCGGCGGCGTTCCTGGCCCAGCGCCCCCGCGTCGAACCGATCATGCCCGAGCTCGCGCGCACGGACGCGGGGATCATGCTCCGCTGTGCCCTGCCCCCGCAGGACCAGCCGTGAGCCTCTCCTCCGGTATGCCGACCGCCTGGGAGGGCGGTCAGGTCACCGCGCGTGCCACGTGCGTGCTGTGCCCGAACCCGGGCCCGATGACGCTGGACGGCACCAACACGTGGGTGCTGTCCGAGCCCGGTTCGGACCGCTGCGTCGTCGTCGACCCGGGCCCGCTGGACGAGGGCCACCTGGCGCGAGTCCTGCAGGACGTCGAGGGGCGGGGCGCCCGCGTGGAGCTGACCCTCTTGACGCACCATCACTGGGACCACGCGGAGTCGGCGCAGCGCTTCGCCGAGCTCACCGGGGCACCGGTGCGGGCGATCGGCCCGGGGCACGACGACCTCACCGAGGGGGACACGGTGCGGGCCGCCGGGCTCGAGGTCGGCGTCGTCGCGACGCCCGGCCACACGGGGGACTCGGTGTCCTTCCTGCTCCCCGCCGACGGCGTCCTGCTCACCGGGGACACCGTCCTGGGGCGGGGCACCACGGTGGTGGCGTGGCCGGATGGCGAGCTCTCGGCATACCTCGACTCACTGGAGCGGATCGCCCGGCTCACCGATCCGGCGCGGGACGGGGGAGCGACCGCGATCCTGCCCGGGCACGGGCCGACCGTGCCGGACGCCGCCGGCACGGTGCGCTACTACCTCGAGCACCGCAAGGAGCGGCTGGAGCAGGTGCGGGCCGCGCTCGCCGACGGGGCAGCGGGGGCCGACGACGTGGCCGACGCGGTGGTCGAGCGGGTCTACGCCGACGTGCCGCGTGAGGTCTGGCCGGCCGCCCGGCTCAGCGTGCTCGCGCAGCTCGACTACCTGCGGGAGCGTGGCTGACCGCCGGTTGCGAACGTGCCCGCCCGGGAGCACGGTGGGGCCATGGCGAGCGGCGAGGAGGCGACGGTGACAGGTCGGCGAATGGTGGTCACGCTCGTGCTCGGGGCGGTGGCGTCCACGGCGCTGCTGTCGGGGTGCGCGCAGGAGTACAAGACGACAGGGCCCTACACTCCCACCGCGACAGCGATCTCCCCCGGCTGGATCAGCGGCAAGAAGGCGGTGTCCATCGCGATCGAGCGGTTCGGGGGGACCTACGAGAGCGTCACCGACTGGACCAAGGACGGACAGCCGGTGTGGCAGGTCGCCATCACCGGCACCGACCGGGGCGACCTCATCGTCATCGTGGACCAGCACAACGGGAAGATCCTCGACAGTTCACCGCTGTGACCCGCTGACGGAGCGCCGGGCGCCGTCTCAGCTCAAGGCCGGACGGGGCGGCCCCGAGACGTCAGCGCGCGCGGCGCTGCAGGCGCTCGACGTCGTGCAGCAGCACGGCGCGCGCCTCCAGCTTGAGCCACCCGCGCGAGGCGAAGTCGGCGAGCGCCTTGTTGACCGTCTCGCGGGAGGCACCCACGAGCTGGGCGAGTTCCTCCTGGGTGAGGTCGTGCGGCACCAGCACCCCGCCGTCGACCGGTCGGCCGAACCGGTCCGAGAGGTCCAGCAGCGCCTTGGCCACGCGGCCGGGGACGTCGGTGAAGACCAGGTCCGAGAGCGTGTCGTTGGTGCGGCGCAGCCGCTTGGCGAGCGCCGCCAGCATGGTGGCGGCCACCTCGGGGCGGCCGCGCAGGAAGGTCTGCAGGTCCTCGTTGCCAAGAGCCACCATCTCGGTCTCGGCGATGGCGGTGGCCGTGGTGCTGCGCGGGCCCGGGTCGAAGAGGCTGAGCTCGCCGAACATCTCGCCCGGGCCGAGGATCGCCACGAGGTTCTCGCGGCCGTCGTTGGAGCGGCGTCCGAGCTTGATCTTGCCCTCGCCGATCACGTAGAGGCGGTCCCCCCGGTCGCCCTCGTGGAAGAGCACGTCGCCGCGCTCCATGCGGGTGCTGGTCATGGACTTGAGCAGGTCAGCAACGGCCTCGTCGTCCAGTGCGGCGAACAGGGGCGCTCTTCTCAGCACGTCGTTGTCCACGGCCGACAGTGTGCCATGTCGAGGCGAGGGGCGGTCGGGGGCGACGTCTAACCTTGGACCGTGCCAGTGACTCCTTCCGCGCCGTCCGCCCCGACCGACGGCGAGAGCCCGGTCGCGCTCACCCGCCGTGCGCGGAAGATGTACCGCGTGCTGCACGAGCGGCACCCCGACGCCCACTGCGAGCTCGACTTCACCACGCCGCTGGAGCTGCTCGTGGCCACCGTGCTGTCGGCCCAGACGACGGACGTGCGGGTCAACATGGTGACGCCGATCCTGTTCGCCAAGTACCGCACCGCCGCCGACTATGCCGGCGCCGACCGGGCCGAGCTCGAGGGGATCATCCAGTCGACCGGGTTCTACCGTGCCAAGACCAACAGCCTGATCAAGCTCGGCATGGCGCTGCAGGAGCGCTTCGACGGTGAGGTCCCCCGCAAGCTCGCGGACCTGGTCACCCTGCCGGGGGTCGGCCGCAAGACCGGCAACGTCGTGCTGGGCAACGCCTACGGGATCCCCGGCATCACGGTCGACACCCACTTCGGCCGGCTGGCCCGTCGCTTCGGCTGGACCGCTGAGGAGGACCCGGTCAAGGTGGAGCAGGAGGTCGGGGCCCTCTTTCCCAAGAAGGACTGGACGATGCTGTCCCACGTCCTGATCTTCCACGGCCGACGGGTCTGCCACTCACGCAAGCCGGCCTGCGGGGCCTGCCCGGTCGCCCGCTGGTGCCCCTCCTACGGCATCGGCGAGACCGATCCCGTGAAGGCCGCCAAGCTGGTCAAGGGTGGGCCGGCGTCGGACGCGCCGTGAACGGCGCCCGATGAGCCGCGAGGGTGACAGGAGCGGCGCGGCCGCTCCGCCCGAGTGGATGCACCGCCTGCAGGAATCGGTCAGCGACGTCCCGCCGAGCTGGTTCAGCCGGTTCCTGCCACCGCAGGAGGGCGGCCGCCAGTCGGCGGTGCTCATGCTGTTCGGCCCCGCCGCGGACGGGGGTCAGGACGTCGTGCTCACCGAGCGCTCGGCCGACCTGCGCTCGCACGCCGGTCAGGTCGCCTTCCCCGGCGGCTCCCTCGACCCCGGTGACGCCGGGCCGGTCTCCGCGGCGCTGCGGGAGGCCCGCGAGGAGGTCGGGCTCAGCGAGGAGGGCGTCGAGATCGTCACCGAGCTGCCCGCCCTCTACCTGCCGCCGAGCAACTTCGTGGTCACGCCGGTGATCGCCTGGTGGAGCCAGCCGCACCCGCTGGGCGTGGTCGACGCCCGGGAGGTGGCGCGCGTGGTGCGGGCCTCCCTCGACCAGCTCACCGACCCCGAGCACCGGTTCACCGTGACGCACCCGAGCGGCTACGTCGGCCCGGCCTTCGACGTCGAGGGCCTGCTGGTGTGGGGGTTCACGGCCGGCCTCCTCGCCAAGACGCTGGAGCTGGCCGGGCTCGAACGGCCGTGGGACCACTCACGTCGTCGCCCTCTCCCGGCGCGCTTCCTGTCCGGTTCCGGGCGGCGATGACACCCTTGCCGTGGTGAGGACGTTGCCATGGTGAACACGGGCGCGACCGGGCGCGCGGCCAGTGAGGGAGGGTGGCGATGAGCGGGGCCAACGTCCTCGACATCATCCTGGTCCTCGCGCTGATCGGGTATGCCGTCTCCGGTTACCGGACCGGCCTGGTCGCCGGCGCCCTATCGCTCGCCGGCTTCCTCGGCGGCGGTTTCCTTGCGCTGTGGTTGCTGCCCGGGCTGTTCCGGCAGTGGTCCTTCACCAGCGGGCACGACGTGCTGCAGGCCATCGCGCTGGTCGTCGGCACGTTCGTCGTGGCGGCCTTCGGCCAGGGGGTCGGGCTGGCGATCGGCAGCCGGCTGCGCTCCCTCGTGCGCTCCCGGCCGGCTCGCACGCTGGACTCCGTGCTCGGGCTGGCGGCCTCGGTCGTCGTGGTCGCGGCGCTGGTGTGGTTCGTGGCCGGGGCGGCCCGGGGCGCGTTGCCCACACCGGCGGCCCGTGCCATCTCCGGGTCCCGGGTGCTGCAGACCATCGACCGGGTGATGCCCCCCGAGGCGGGGCGCCTCTTCGCCGGCGTGCAGGAGGTGCTCGACCGGCACGGCTTCCCGCGGGTCTTCACCGGGGTGCGCGCCGAGCCGATCCGGCCCGTGGCCCCGCCCGACCCGGGTGTGGTGCAGGGCCGCGGCATCGCCGCCGCCGCGAGCTCCATCGTCAAGGTGACCGGGGTCGCCAGCGCCTGTGACCGCGGCCAGGAGGGCAGCGGCTGGGTCGCGGCGCACGACCGGGTCGTGACCAACGCCCACGTCGTCGCCGGCGTGCCGCACCCGATGGTCCGGGTCGGCGGGGTGGGGCAGAGCTACCCGGCGACGGTGGTGCTCTTCGACCCCGAGCGCGACATCGCGGTCCTCGCCGTGCCGGGGCTGCCGGCCCGGCCGCTGCCCACGGGTGGCGGGCTCACGCACGGGGACAGCGCCGTGGTCGCCGGCTTCCCCCTCAACGGGCCCTACGAGCTCGACGCGGCCCGCGTGCGCGCTACCATCGACGCGCGGGGGGCCGACATCTACGGCAACCCCGGCGTCGAGCGCCAGGTCTACTCGCTCAACGCACGCGTCCAGCCGGGCAACTCCGGCGGGCCGCTGCTCTCGCCGAGCGGCCAGGTCGTCGGCACCGTCTTCGCCAAGTCGCTCGACGACCCGCACACCGGCTACGCGCTGACCCTGGCCGAGACCCGCCCGGTCCTGGTGAAGGCCGCGGCCGCCACCCAGCCGGTCTCCACCGGCTCGTGCACCGAGCTCGCCGGCCACTGACCGATCAGGGAAGCCGGTCGAGCCAGGGCAGCAGCAGCCCGTTCACCGCGTCGGGCGCCTCCTCGTGCACGAAGTGACCGACGCCGTCGAGCACGTGCTCCTCGAACGGCCCGCTGACGAACCGGTCCGAGCCCCCACCGGAGCCGCGGGCCACGGCCCGGTCGACCCCGCCGCGCACGTGCAGGACCGGCACGCCGATCGTCCGGGCCAGCCGGTTGCGGAAGCGCCGGCCGTCCGAGCGCCACTGGCTGCGCACGACCCACCGGTAGTACTCCGCCGCGGAGTGGGCGACGAAGGGCAGGGCCATCGCGTCGGCATACCGCTGCACCACGTCACCGGGGGGCCAGCCCGACCCGGGTGCCGACCAGCCGCGCAGGAGGCGCGCGACATACCGGCTGTCGCGGGTCATCTGCCGCTCGGGCACGGAGGGGCGCTGCAGCCCGGCGAGGCGGGTGTGGCTGCGCAGCTGGCGCGGGTGCAGGACCGCGCCTGCGCGGCGCAGCGCCAACGGGTGCGGCATGGCCAACGTGGCAATGGCGCGGGTGACGTCGGGCTGCATCGACGGCATCGACCAAGCGATCCAGGCGCCCATGCCGTGTCCGACGACGACGGCCGAGGACGCGCCGAGCGACCGGACGACGCTCGCGGCGTCGGCGGCCAGGGTGAAGGTGTCGTAGCCGCGGGGCGGCTTGTCGGAGGCCCCGAACCCGCGCAGGTCCATGGCCGCCGCCCGGTAGCCCGCGTCGGCGAGCGCGGGGAGCTGGTCGCGCCACGCCCACCAGAACTGCGGGAAGCCGTGCAGGAGGAGCACGAGCGGACCCTCGCCGAGTTCGGCGACGTGGAAGCGGGCCCCGTTGGCCGACACCAGCCGGTGCTGCCAGGGGCCGTCGACCAGCACGCTGGCGACGTCAGCCGGCACGGGGCGGGACAGGTGGTCGGGCTGCGGAGGGGGAGGCGAGGAGGGCGTCAGGCGGTGGTCTCGGCCTGGCTCCCGGCGCCGGCGCCCTGCTTGACGGCGGCCACGGTCTCCTGGGCGTTGCGGATGGTGCGCTCCGGCTTGCCCTTGATCTTGGTCAGCGCCGACTTGGCGACGAGGCCGAGGACGCCGGCGATGAGGAGCAGGAAGCCGCCCATGACGAGGAAGCTGACCCACAGCGGCAGCACGATGTTCAGCAGGTAGACGCAGCCGAAGAACAGCAGGACCAGGGCGTAGAGCGAGAGCAACCCGGCGACCGCGAGCGCGGCCCCACCGATCCCCGCCTTGATGGCGTCGGCCTTGATCTCGCTCTTCGCCAGGGCGATCTCGTCGCGGACGATCGACTTCATCTCGGTGGTGGCGTCCGAGATGAGCTTGCCGATGGTCGGCTCGGGGTTCAGCTCGGCGCGCGCCGCCTCGGTGTCGATGCTGGTCACGCCCACGTTCGTCGCCATCGCTGTCGTCCCTCCAGTCGTCGGTGCGGATGACTGCTGCTCCACTCAACCCTAGCGGGCGGTCACTGGTCCGGCCCCTCGGCGGCTCCTCGGAAGCAGTCGGGCACGCCGTCGTGGTCGTCGTCCCGTGCCTCCTCGAGCGCGATGCGGCGGTAGGCGCGGTTCCGCCGGCGCAGCACCACGGCGGCCAGCAGGGCGGCGACCAGGGAGCCGGTGAGGACGGCGATCTTGATGTGGCTGTCCCGCGCGGATCCGGCCCCGAAGGCCAGCTCCCCGACGAGCAGGGAGACGGTGAAGCCGATGCCAGCGAGCAGCGACAGGCCCAGCACGTCGCTCCACGCGAGGTCCTCGTCCAGTTCGGCGCGGGTGAACCGGGCCGTCACCCACGTGCCGCCGAAGACGCCGACGGCCTTGCCGGCCACCAGGGCGAGCACGACCGCGAGTCCGACCGGGTCGGCGAAGGCGGCGCCGAAGCCGCCGCCGACCACGGTCACACCCGCAGCCATGAACGCGAACAGCGGCACCGCGACGCCGGCGGACACCGGGTGCAGCAGGTGGTCCAGCCGCTCGGCGAGGGTCGGCCGATCGGCCGGGTCGCGGGGGCCGCGGCGCACGGGCACGAGCAGCCCGAGCACCACTCCGGCGACGGTGGCGTGCACCCCGGAGGCGTGGACCAGCGCCCAGGCGATGAGGGCGAGCGGCACCAGCAACCACCAGCGGCCGACCCGACGCTGGACCAAGAGCCCGAAGAGCGCGACCGGCACCAGGGACAGCAGCAGGGCCGCGACGGAGAGGTGGTCGGTGTAGAAGGCCGCGATGATCGTGATCGCGATGAGGTCGTCGACGACCGCGAGCGTCAGCAGGAAGGAGCGCAGCGCCGAGGGCAGGTGCGTGCCCAGGACGGCGAGCACGGCGAGGGCGAAGGCGATGTCGGTCGCGGTCGGCACCGCCCACCCGCGCAGCGCCTCGCCGGTGCCACCGAGGGCGCTGCTCACGACGACGAAGACGACGGCGGGCAGGGCCACCCCCGAGACCGCGGCCACGACCGGGAGGGTGGCCTTGGCGGGATGGGAGAGGTCGCCGAGCACGAGTTCGTGCTTGAGCTCCAGGCCCGCGACGAAGAAGAAGAGGGCGAGCAGGCCGTCCGCCGCCCAGGTGGCCAGGGACAGGTGCAGCTGCAGCGTGCTCGGCCCGAGGGTGACGTCGCGCAGCGCGAAGTAGCTGTGCGCCCACGGGGTGTTCGCCCAGACCAGCGCGAGGAGGGCGAACCCCAGCAGCAGGCCACCGCCGACCGTCTCGGTGCGCAGGGCGGCGGTGACGTGCTGGACCTCGGGCCAGCTCGAGCGACGGAAGAGGCGAGGGCGGGACGGCAGCACACTCACGGGCGCATCCTCACGGGTCGGCGACGTGGACTGCCGACCAGACTTCCCGGCGCACCGCGGCCCATCCTACCGGTGCAGCACTGCGCCCCGGCCGGTCCGCTGGAGCGGCTCGGCCGGGGCGCACGCCGACGGGCTACTCGTCCTTGGCGGACTCGCTCTCCGCACGCTGCTTGATCTCGTTCACCACCGTGGGGTCGGCCAGGGTGGTGGTGTCGCCCAGGGCGCGGTTCTCGGCGACGTCCTTGAGCAACCGCCGCATGATCTTGCCGGAGCGCGTCATCGGCAGCTCCGGCGTGAACACGATGTTGGCCGGCTTGGCGATCGGGCCGATCACCTTGCCGACGTGGTCGCGCAGCTCGGCGAGCTTCTGCGTCGAGCCCTCGGCGTGGCTGCGCAACGTCACGTAGGCCACGATCGCCTGACCGGTGGTGGCGTCGGAACGGCTGACCACCGCCGCCTGGGCCACGTCGGGGTGGTCCACCAGGGCGCTCTCGATCTCGATCGTGGACAACCGGTGACCGGAGACGTTCATGACGTCGTCGATGCGGCCCATGAGCCAGAAGTCGCCGTCCTCGTCCACGCGCGCGCCGTCGCCGGCGAGGTAGGCGTCGGAGAACTTGCTCCAGTAGGTCTCCTTGAACCGCTCGTCGTCGTGGTAGAGGCCGCGGAACATGGCCGGCCACGGGCTCTTGACGACCATGTACCCGGCGCCACTGCCCGCAGGGATCTCCTTGCCCTCCTCGTCGTAGACGGCCGCCTCGACCCCGGGGAAGGGCTGCGTCGCGGAGCCCGGCTTCAGCGTGGTGAGTCCTGGGGTGGGGGTCACCATGATCATGCCGGTCTCGGTCTGCCACCAGGTGTCCACCACCGGTGTCTTTCCGCCGCCGATGTTCTCGCGGTACCAGACCCACGCCTCGGGGTTGATCGGCTCACCGACGGAGCCGAGGACCTGCAACGACGACAGGTCGTGCTGCTCGGCATACTGCGCGCCCCACTTCATGTGGGTGCGGATGGTGGTGGGGGCGGTGTAGAGGACCGTGACCCGGTAGCGCTCGACGATCTCCCACCAGCGGTCCTTGTCCGGGAAGTCCGGCGTGCCCTCGTACATCACGCTGGTCGTGGCGTTGCACAACGGGCCGAAGACGATGTAGCTGTGTCCGGTGATCCACCCGATGTCCGCGGCGCACCAGTACACGGTCTCCGGCTTGATGTCGAACACGTAGTAGTGGGTGGAGGCGACGCCGGTGAGGTAGCCGGCCGTGCTGTGCACGATGCCCTTGGGCCGGCCGGTCGTGCCGCTGGAGTACATGAGGAAGAACATGTCCTCCGAGTCCATCTCCTCGCACGGGCACGAGGCGGGGTCGTCGCTCTGGGAGTCGACGACGTCGTGCCACCAGTGGTCCCGGCCCTCGGTCATCTCGACGTCGCTGCCGGTGCGGCGCACCGCCACGCAGGTCTTGACCGTCGGCGCCTGGGCCATCGCCTCGTCCGCGATCGGCTTCAGCGGTGAGGGCTTGCCCCGCCGGTTGGAGGCGTCCTGGGTGATGAGGTACTCGCACTCCATGTCGACCAGCCGGCTGCCGAGCGCGTCGGCGCTGAACCCGCCGAACACGAAGGTGAAGGGGGCACCGATCCGCGCGAGCGCCAACAGCGTCACCGGCGCCTCGGGGATCATCCCCATGTAGACGGCGACCTTGGTGCCCTTGCCGATACCGAGGCTCTTGAACGCGTTCGCGGCCTTGACGACCCGGCGCTGCAGGTCGGCGTAGGTGATCGTCAGCCGATCGTCGACCGGCTCGCCCTCCCAGTGGTAGGCGACCTTGTCGCCCAACCCCGCCTCCACGTGCCGGTCCACGCAGTTGTAGCAGACGTTGAGCGTGCCGCCGAGGTACCACTTGGCATAGGGACGGTCCCACTGCTTCAACGTGGTGAAGTCGGTGAACCAGCTGACGCGCTCGCGGCCCTCCTTCTCCCAGAACGTGTCCGGGTCCTGCTCGTAGAAGCCCGGCTGAGCGTTCGCCTGCGCGGTGAACTCCGGGTCCGGCGGGTACCGGCGCTCCTCTGCCATCAGCGCATCGATGTTCTGACTGGTCTCAGCCATGGTGCCTCCTCGTAGTGGTCCCGTGCCGGCGAGCGCGAGCGTCCGCGGACCGGCGTCCGTGGGGAGCGGTGGTTCGTGGTCGACAGCCCCACTCAACTCCTCTTGTCCCCTCCGTTCAACCCAACGCGCTTGCCGCGATCCCCGAAGCGACTTAGCGTCGAAACGTCGTCCTTCCTCGGGCGAAAGGAGCGATCATGGCCACCACTGCCGAAAGCGACTTTCCCTCAGGAGGCACCGGCAGACGGGTCGTCCCCGGGCGACCGGGTGAGCCGGGCGAAGGGCCTGAGCGGGTCCTCCCGCCGGGCGGCGCCTTCGCCGACCCCGCACCCCTGGGGCTGGCCGGTTTCGCGATGACGACGTTCTTCCTCAGCGTCGTCAACGCCGGCCTGATCCCGGCGAGCGTGGAGGCCGGGGTCTTCGGGCTCGCCATCTTCTACGGCGGCGGCGCCCAGTTTGCCGCGGGTATCTGGGAATTCGCCAAGGGCAACACCTTCGGTGCCGTCGCGTTCTGCTCGTACGGTGCCTTCTGGCTGTCGTTCTGGTTCCTCGCCACCAAAGCCGACCTGTCCGCAGCGGGCTCGGCGGCGGGGGAGGGGGTCGGCCTCTACCTGGTGGCGTGGGCGATCTTCACGGGCTACATGATGCTCGCGTCGTTCCGGGTCTCGGGTGCGATCGCCGGCGTCTTCGTCGCCCTGTTCATCACCTACATCCTGCTGGCGATCGGTGCCTTCTCCGGTGTCACGATCTGGAACCACGCCGGCGGGTGGACGGGCATCGCCACCGCCCTCATCGCCTGGTACGCCTCGTTCGCGGCGGTGTTCAACTTCACCGCCAAGCGGCCGGTCGTGCCGGTCTGGCCCCGGGAGTGAGCCGCCAGGGCGAGGTATGCCGGGAAGCCGGCTTCCCGGCATACCTCACCTGATCAGGGGTGTGCGTCACTTCACCGCGTCGAGGGCGTCGACGATTCCCTCGCCGTAGTAGCTGTTGTCCTGCTCGGTGCCCACGCACGCCGCGCCACGCGCCGCCGTCGTGCAGACGTGGTCGTCGGCCTGCGCCCGCAGCAGCCGGACGAGCTCGGCGGGCGAGGCGTTCGGGTGGGTGGACTTCAGCAGCGCCAGGACGCCGGCCGCGTGCGGCGAGGCCATCGAGGTGCCGCTGAGCTTCGCGTAGCCACCCCAAGGCCAGGTGGACAGGACCGAGCTCCCCGGTGCGGACACGTCGATCGAGCCGAGCCCGCGGTTGGAGAAGGAGGACAGGGCACCGCTGCTGGTCAGCGACGAGGTGGTGACCACGCCGTCGAGCTCGGCCGGGATGTCCTGGCAGCTGCTGTTGATCGTGCGCAGCACCGGCTCGTCGGCGTCGTTGGGGCTGGAGTCGTTGGTCGTCTTGTTGCTGAGGTCGTAGGACGAGTTGCCGGCTGCGGCGGCGCTGACGACCCCCTTCTTCTCCGAGTAGGCGACGGCACGGCGCACCGCCTCGAGGGCCGGCGCCTGCTCCGGCTGGTCACCGCACCAGAACTCGAACGGGTCGACGTAGTAGGAGTTGTTGGTCACGTCCATGCCGTGGTCGGCGGCCCAGACGAACCCGCAGACGGCGTACTCCGGATAGATGAACCCGGCGTCGTTGACCACCTTCACCGAGGCGAGGCGGACGTTCGGCGCGACGCCGACGATGCCGATTCCGTTGCGGGCGGCGGCGATCGTGCCGGCCACGTGGGTGCCGTGGCCGCTCGTGGTCGGCTCCCAGGACCCGGGCGTCTGGTCCGGCCGGCCGGCGTTGATGCAGCTGACCGAGTCCTTGGCGTCGATGTTGGGCGCGAGGTCGGGGTGGGCGCTCTCGATGCCGCTGTCCAGCACGCCGACGACGACGTTGCGGGAGCCGTCGGTGAGGGCGTGGGCTGCGTCGGCCTTGATCATGGCCATGTCCCACTGCTCCCCCTCGCGGGGGTCCGCGGCCGGAGCGGCGGCGACCACGTCCGCGCCGGCGTAGTAGCCGGCGACCTTGTGCTGGCCCTTCTTCTGGTAGGCGGAGGCGCCGCGCGAGCCCGGAGCCTTGCTGGCCGGCAGGGCGTCGGGCGTGCCCTCGGTGACGGCCGCCGTGCGGGTCGGGCCGGCGGACTCGACGGCGTGGCCCTTGGCCAGCCGGACGACGTCGGTGCGGAAGGTGGCGTGCGTGGAGTGGGCGATGACCACGCCGATCTGCGGCCAGGACTGCGCGACGACGCCGCCGGCGTCGCGCACCGCCTGCTCGGCAAGCCGGGTCTGGCCCGGGTTGGCCTGCTTGGCGTTGACCACGTAGCTCATGAGCATGCCCTCGGGGGTGGGCACGGGCACGTGGGTGGAGGGGGGTTCGTCCGGTGCGGGTGCGGCCAGGGCCGCCCCGCCGTAGCAGCTCGCGGTGACGACCGCTGCCGAGGCGAGGGCGAGGAGGGTGCGCCGCCGGGGACGGTGATGAGCCATGGGTCTGATCTCCAGGGTGAGGAAAGAGGGGTAAGGGGCGACCCGGGGACCTCTCGGTCCTCGGGTCTGGCTGGGACCCTAGGCAGCCCGCCGGTCCGGTGGCGACGGTCTTGACGATGTCTTGACCTGTTCTTGGCCGTGTCCGGACGAACAGAACTGCGCAACCGCTCCGGTGGGTTCGGCTCAGCCGGTCCGCCCCTCACCCCACGTCAAGGGGAGGTATGCCGGGTGGAGGCACCCGGCATACCTCCCCTTCGTGGGTGGGCAGCGTGGCTCACCAGTGGTGGGCGACGTCCACGACGAGACGGGTGCCGTTGCCCGGGCCGTCCAGGGTGAGGACCCGGAACGGCAGGCGGGCCCGCACGCCGAGGCCGACGGTGCTGTAGCCCTCGAACGAGCCGGCCCAGGCGACCTGCCGGAAGGTCCGGTAGCCGGTGACGTCGGCCAGCTCCGTGGGGTGCTGCCAGCTACGGGTGGTGGGGGCGTGGGCGGTGACCTGCAGCCGGGCGCCGCCGCGCAGCGGGACGGGCGTGCCGGACCCCTCGGCGCGGACGGTCGAGACGTAGCGGACGGTGTAGCCGGCGCGGGTGTGGTTGCCGGCCAGGTCCACAACGAGTCGGTCGAAGCAGGTGTGCTGCCCGGTGCGGACGTCGCCGATCCGGGACGTGGTCAGGGGCGTGCTGTTCTTGGCGAGCGAGCCCCACGTCGTGCTGCAGGAGGGGCTGGAGGCGGTGACGGCCGGCGTGCCGGCGCTGGCTGCGGTGGTGCCCACCGCCACGGCCGAGGCGCCGGTGAGGGCCAGGGCGAGGGCGGCGGGGAGGAGGTGGCGGTGGAAGCGGTTCATGGTGTCCTCCTTCCGGACACCTCTTCCACGCGCTGCTGCTCAGACCGGTTGACGCGCGGGGTGGATCACCACGCAGCACCGGCCCGTGCGGGGGGCGAGCTCGGCGCGTGCGGGCTCCTCTCCTCGGCCCGCGAGCACCCCCCGCAGGAGGGCGTGGTTGAGCCCACAGACCAGCTCGGTGTGCCGCTGCGAGAGCTGGTGGAACGGGCAGTTGCGCAGCTCGATGTCGCCCGAGTCGGTGACCGCCGGCTCGTAGCCGCCTTCGGTGAGCGCGCTCAGCAGGTCCGAACCCTGCTCGGCGGCCGCCCGGCCTTCCGCCTCGGCCGCGGCGGCCAGGGCCTGCCGCACCGCTCCGGAGGGGTCGGCCGCCACCGCGTCGGCGAGCAGGCGGGCCAGGAGCGGGTAGTTGCGCGGCGGCAGGCTCACCGTCAGCTCGTCCTGCACCCGTTCGTACTGCTTGGCCGGCCGCCCGGCGCCCGGCCCGCTCTGCCCGGCGGGGCGGGCGTAGCTGGTGGCGAGCAGTCCGGCCTCGGCGAGGCGGTCCAGGTGGTAGGCCGCCAGCGTCCGGCTGATGCCGGCGGCAGCGGCCGCGTCCTCCCGGCGGACCGGCTCGTCCTGGCTGGCGACGTAGTCGTAGAGCCGGCGCCGCACCGGGTCGGCCAGCGTGCCCAGCCCGGACAGCGCATCCGGTCGGATCGAGTGCCTGCCCATGCCGCAAACTCTAACACCAACAACTCTTGACAAAGAGTGGCACAAGGAGAAATCTAAAAAGTATCCAGATTGTCGATAGAAGGAGCTCCCGATGACCCACTTGGCGTTGCACTCCCCCGCCCACCTGCACGCCCCCTCCCGCACCTGGACGCGGGTCCGTGAGGAGCCGGCCTACGGCGCGTTCTGGCTCCTGCGCATCGGGTTCGTCGTGCTCCCGCTGTGGATGGGTGCGGACAAGTTCGCCAACACCCTCACCTACTGGCCGCACTACCTCGCACCGTGGATCGTCGGCCTGCTGCCCTTCTCGGCACAGACGGCGATGTACGTGGTCGGCGCGATCGAGGTCGTCGCCGCGATCGCTGTCGCCCTCAAGCCGCGGTATGCCGCGTACGTCGTGTCCCTGTGGCTCGCCGGCATCGTGGTCAACCTGCTCACCTACTCCGGCTTCTACGACGTCGTGCTGCGCGACGCGACCCTGCTGGTCGCCGCCCTCGCGCTGGCCAGGCTCGCCGCGGTGTACGACAGCGCCTGGGGACGTCGTCGGCACGCGGACGCTGCGGGCGACGTGCCGCTGACCCGGTGACCGGACGGGAGCATCCAGATGACCACCGTGAACCACGAACGCATCTCGCGACCCGTCGGCCGAGCCGAGTCGGTGGGGGTGGCCCCCGCCCTGCACCTCGTCGCCTCGGTCGCGCAGCCGGACCTCGGGGAGGCGGAGGTGGCGGCCGCCGCCTTCCTCGAGGCGCTCGGGCTGCGGCTCGACTCCGAGCACCTGCGCGCCACACCGGGTCGGATGGCGCGGGCCTGGGCCGAGATGCTCACCCCGCGGCCGTTCGAGCTGACCACCTTCCCCAACGACGAGGGCTATGACGAGCTCGTCCTCGCCCGGAACATCCCGTTCCGGTCGGTGTGCGAGCACCACCTGTTGCCGTTCGCCGGCCGCGCCTGTGTC
Source organism: Segeticoccus sp. (assembly GCF_035708005.1). NCBI lineage: Bacteria > Bacillati > Actinomycetota > Actinomycetes > Micrococcales > Intrasporangiaceae > Segeticoccus > Segeticoccus sp. Next base: position 27,077 of record NZ_DASSTI010000018.1, read on the forward strand.
GGCTACCTGCCGGGGGACCGGATCCTGGGCCTGTCCAAGCTGGCCCGGGTCGTGGAGCACTTCGCGTGCCGGCCACAGACCCAGGAGCGGCTGACCAAGCAGGTCGCCGACTGGCTGCAGGAGCAGCTCGCACCGCGGGCCGTGGGAGTCGTCCTCTCCGCGGAGCACTCCTGCATGACCCTGCGCGGGGTCCAGGCGTCGGGCGCCATGACCGTGACCTCGACCCTGCTCGGACGGCTGCGCAGCGACCTGCGCTCGCGCCAGGAGTTCCTCTCGCTCTCCGGCGCGATGCCCTGAGACCGTCCCGGCCGGCGGCCGAGGATCGGGGACGTGGCGAGCGGCCTAGGCTGGCGGCCGTGTCTCCCGCCCCCGATCTCTCGGCCGTCCTTGGTCTGCCCGGCGTGGCCGAGGCGACCGAGCGGGCCCGGGAGGCCTGCACCTCGCTGCGCTGGCACCAGGCGTTGCGGCGGCGGACCGCCGAGGCCGCGGCCGAGTCGCGGGTGCGGGGAGCGCGCGCCAGCGCTGCCCTGGAGGGCGCGGAGGTCGACGTGGACCTGGTCCGGGACCTGGTTCGCGGCGCGCGACCGTGGCCGGCACACCCCGATCCGGTCGAGGAGACGTTGCGCGCCGCCGTGCGGGCCACGGCCGAGTCCGAACGGGTGCCTGACCTGCTGCGTCAGGCGCCGGCCCAGGCACTGGCCCGACTCCACCTGACGTGCGCCGGGTTGGTCGCGGACGAGGAGCTCGGCCGACCGCGCCAAGGTGATGAGACCGCCCGGGAACTGGCCGATCTCGGTAGCGCACCCTCGACGGACGAGGTGGCGCAACGGTTGCGCGGTATCAGCGACCTGGTCCTCGCCGACGACGCCGCCCCGGCCCTCGTGGTCGCCGCGCTCGTCCACGCGGAGATCGCCGTGGTGCGCCCGTTCACGCGGGGCAACGGCCTCGTCGCCCGCGCCGTCGAACGCGCCCTCATCCAGAGCCGCGGGCTCGACCCGACCGGTGTGGCGGTGCCCGAGGTGGGCCACCTGCGTGAGGGCACGGCTGGATACGTCGGGGCCTTGGGCGCCTACGCCGGCGGCACCGCCAGGGGAGTCGCGCTCTGGCTGGTCCACTGCGCCGACGCCGTCGTCGCGGGCGCGGGCGAGGGTGGCCGGATCGCCGACGCCGTGCTGGCGGGGCGCGTGCACTGATCTCCGCAGCGGGCGGGCCCACGCCCACTCCGGACGCATGTTGACCGGGGAAAGTCAACTCTTCACATTTGCCCGGAAGCGAGGTAGACAGGGAGGCAAGCCGACGGGCGAGAGCCCGACGACCACCGTGACCCAGCCGGGCACCCACGCGCGGCCAGTCCACTGATGGACCGATCGTGGCGGGCTCGCCCCACTGCGACATGTCAGGTGCACGCACTGGTAACCCGTCCGGGCCGCGGTCGATGGCACCTCGTGCGCGGGGTGCCATCACCTTGTCCGGCCTGCTCACCCGGGTACCGCGACGAGCCCACCGCTTGTTGACACGTCGCGAAACCCGCGTCGGTTCAGCAAATTCACAGGGTGATTTTTGGCCAAGAGATTTGCGTTCCGGGCCACCAGGGAGCACGATGGTTCTGCGCGCTCCCCCTCGGGGTCGAGCGCCCGGCGCACCGGCTCCTCCCCCCCGGAGCTGGCGCGTCGACGGCCCCCGTTGTCCCCCCGACGGGGGCCGTCCCCTTTCCTGGTGCGGCCTGGG
>NZ_DASSTI010000019.1:0-11995 GCF_035708005.1 Segeticoccus sp.
CCCTCGAGCCGGACGAGACGATGCTGGTGCAGTCCGGCCGTCCCGTCGGCGTGCTGCGGACCCACGAGTGGGCGCCGCGCGTGCTCATCGCCAACTCCAACCTCGTGCCCGACTGGGCCACCTGGCCGGAGTTCCGCCGCCTGGAGCACCTCGGCCTGACGATGTACGGCCAGATGACCGCAGGCTCCTGGATCTACATCGGCACGCAGGGCATCCTGCAGGGCACCTACGAGACCTTCGCCGCGGTCGCCGAGAAGCGCTTCGGTGGCACGCTGGCCGGCACGCTCACCCTGACCGCCGGCTGCGGCGGCATGGGCGGGGCGCAACCGCTGGCGGTCACCCTCAACGAGGGCGTCTGCCTCATCGTCGACGTGGACGGCAAGCGGCTGCAGCGCCGGGTCGACCACCGCTACCTCGACGAGGTCGCCGACGACCTGGACGACGCGATCGGGCGGGTGCTGGCCGCCAAGAAGGACAAGCGGGCCCTGTCCGTGGGTGTCGTCGGCAATGCCGCCGAGGTCTTCCCCGAGCTGCTGCGTCGCGGCGTCGACATCGACATCGTCACCGACCAGACCAGCGCGCACGACCCGCTGTCCTACCTGCCCGAGGGCATCGGCGTGGGCGACTGGCACGACTACGCCGACAAGAAGCCGGACGAGTTCACCGACCGGGCCCGCGCGTCGATGGCCAAGCACGTCGAGGCCATGGTCGGCTTCATGGACAAGGGTGCCGAGGTCTTCGACTACGGCAACTCCATCCGCGACGAGGCCCGCAAGGGGGGGTTCGACCGGGCCTTCGCCTTCCCCGGCTTCGTGCCCGCCTACATCCGCCCCCTGTTCTGTGAGGGCAAAGGCCCGTTCCGCTGGGCCGCGCTGTCCGGCAACCCGGAGGACATCTACAAGACCGACCAGGCCGTCATGGACCTGTTCCCCGAGGACGAGAAGCTGCACAAGTGGCTGCGCGGGGCGCGGGAGAAGGTCGCCTTCGAGGGTCTGCCGGCCCGGATCTGCTGGCTCGGCTACGGCGAGCGCGACAAGGCCGGCCTGAAGTTCAACGAGATGGTCGCCAGCGGGGAGCTCGAGGCGCCGATCGTCATCGGCCGGGACCACCTCGACTGCGGCTCGGTCGCCTCGCCCTACCGGGAGACCGAGGCGATGGCCGACGGCTCCGACGCCATCGCCGACTGGCCGCTGCTCAACGCCCTCATCAACACCTCCTCGGGCGCGACCTGGGTGTCGCTGCACCACGGCGGTGGCGTCGGCATCGGCCGCTCCATCCACGCCGGGCAGGTCTCCGTCGCCGACGGCACCGAGCTCGCCGCACAGAAGCTCGCCCGCGTCCTCACCAACGACCCGGGCATGGGCGTGATCCGCCACGTCGACGCCGGCTACGAGCTGGCCGACCAGGTCGCTCAGGAGCGCGGCGTACGGGTGCCGATGCGCGAGGGCGAGTGAGCGGTATGCCGGAGCGCACCGACGTGCCCTCCCTCCCCTTGGCTGCCGGGCCGCAGGCGTCGTTCGACGCGATGTGGGCGGACCTGCAGCCGGTGGGTCTCGAGGCCTCGACCGGTGGCTACCGCCGCTTCGCCTGGACGGGGGAGGACCACGACCTGCGCGAGTGGTTCGCCGCCGAGTGCGCCCGGCGAGGGCTGGATCTCACCACGGACCGGATGGGCAACCAGTGGGCCTGGTGGGGCGACCCTGATGCTGCTGCCGCTGCCGGCCGCCCCGGCGTGGCGGTCGGATCCCACCTGGACTCGGTGCCCGACGGCGGCGCGTTCGACGGTCCGCTCGGGGTCGTCAGCGGCCTGGTCGCGATCGATGTGTTGCGGGAGAACGGCTTTGCCCCGTCCCGGCCGATCGGCGTGGTCAACTTCGTCGACGAGGAGGGCGCCCGGTTCGGGGTCGCCTGCGCCGGCTCCCGCGTGATCACCGGCGCGATGAGCGCCGACCGGGCGCGGTCGCTGACCGATGCCGACGGGGTCTCGATGGCCGAGGCGCTGCGCTCCGCCGGTCGCGACCCGTCGGCGCTGGGCCGGGACGAGGAGACGCTGCGCCGGATCGGCTGCTTCGTCGAGCTGCACGTCGAGCAGGGCCGGGGCCTGATCGACCTCGGCCACCCGGTGGCGGTCGGCACCGACATCTGGCCGCACGGCCGGTGGCGGTTCGACTTCCCCGGCGCGGCGAACCACGCCGGCACCACCCGGCTGGAGGACCGCCAGGACGCGATGCTCGGTTACGCCGACACCGTCCTCGCCGCCAGGAGCGTTGCGGCACAGCGTGGTTGCGTTGCGACCATCGGCAAGGTCGTCGTCGAGCCGGGTGGGGTCAACGCCATCCCCAGCCACGTCACCGGCTGGCTGGACAGCCGCGGCCCGGTCGAGTCCGACGTCCGGGCGGTGGTGGCCGAGCTGTCCTCCCGGGCCGAGACCTACGGCGCCACCGTCACCGAGGAGTCGTGGACCACCACGACCCGGTTCGACCAGACGCTGGCCGTCCGACTCCGGGACACCCTCGGCGGCGAGGTGCCCATGCTCGGCACGGGCGCCGGCCACGACGCCGGGGTGCTGGCCAACCACGGGGTCCCGACGGCGATGCTGTTCGTGCGCAACCCGACCGGCATCTCGCACTCGCCCGAGGAGTTCGCCGAAGCCGAGGACTGCCACCGCGGCGTCGCCGCCCTCGCCCGCGTGGTCGAGGACCTGGCGCGATGAGCCCCACGACCCCCACCAATCCGCCGACTGACGACCCCGTCGGTGGCGTGTCGGCCGAATTTCCGCCGCAAAACGCCACCGACGAGGTCGTCAGTGCGGGGGTGGCGGAGCGGCAGCGGGAGCCCAACACACCGACGAGGTGGTGGGCGGCCTACGCCCTGCTGCCCACGGGACTCGCCCGCGACGTGACCTTCGAGGTCGAGGACGGACGGTTCGCCTCGGTGACGCCCGACACCGAGCCGGGCGGCGCCGAGCGGCTGCCCGGCGTCGTGCTCCCCGGCCTGGCCAACGCGCACAGCCACGCCTTCCACCGCGCGCTGCGCGGCCGCACCCACGACCGGGGCGGCACCTTCTGGACGTGGCGCGAGCGGATGTATGCCGTCGCGCGCCGCCTCGAGCCCGACAGCTACCTCGCGCTCGCCCGGGCGACCTACGCCGAGATGGCGCTGGCGGGCATCGCCTGTGTCGGCGAGTTCCACTACCTCCACCACCAGCCGGACGGCACGCCGTACGACGACCCGAATGCCATGGGCGAGGCCCTGCGCCGGGCCGCGCGCGAGGCGGGGATCCGGCTCACGCTGCTCGACACCTGCTACCTCGTCGGCGGCCTGTCCGCCGACGGGCACGCTCCCCTGTCGCCCGAGCAGCAGCGCTTCGGTGACGGCGACGCCGAGCGGTGGGCCGAGCGTGTGGCCCGCCTGGCCGACGACGCGACCACCCGCATCGGCGCGGCGATCCACTCCGTCCGCGCGGTGCCCCGTGAGCACCTCGCCACCGTGGCCACGACCAACGGCGGCCGCCCGCTCCACGTGCACCTGTCCGAGCAGCCGGCGGAGAACGAGGCATGCCAGGCGTTCTACGGACTCACTCCCACCGGCCTGCTCGACGCCGAGGGCGTGCTGGGACCCCACACGACCGCCGTCCACGCCACCCACCTCACCGATGCCGACATCGAGGCCCTCGGCACCAGCCACACCACCGCCTGCTTCTGCCCGACCACCGAGCGCGACCTCGCCGACGGCATCGGGCCCGCCCGCCGGCTCCTCGACGCCGGCGCACCGCTGTCCCTCGGCTCGGACCAGCACGCCGTCATCGACCTGCTCGAGGAGGCCCGCGCCCTGGAGATGAACGAGCGGCTGGACACGTTGCAGCGCGGGCGGTTCCGGCCCGATGAGCTGCTCGCAACGGCGACCGACCACGCCTGCCTGGGTTGGACGGACGCCGGGCGCCTGGAGGCCGGCGCGCGCGCCGACCTGGTCGCGGTCCGCCTGGACACACCCCGCACCGCCGGATCCGCCCCCGAGCAGGTGCTGCTGGCCGCCACCGCCGCCGACGTCGACACCGTGGTCGTCGACGGGCGCGCCGTCGTGACCGGCGGCCGGCACGCACTCGGCGACGTGGGAGCCTTGCTGACCGACGCCATCGACCCCCTGTGGGAGGACCAGTGACCACCACCCTCGTCAGCGGCATCGCCGAGCTCGTCACCAACGACCCGCACCTCGAGGGCGCCGACCAGGGCGAGGGCCTCGGCCTGCTGCGCGACGCCGCGGTCGTCATCAGCGACGACGGTGACCACCCCACCGTTCAGTGGGTCGGCCCGGAGGGCAGGGCTCCTCAGGCGGATCGGAAGGTGGACGTCGAGGGGCGGGCCGTCATACCGGGGTTCGTCGACAGCCACTCGCACCTCGTTTTCGCCGGCGACCGGTCCGCGGAGTTCGCCGCCCGCATGACGGGTCAGCCGTACGACGGGGGTGGCATCGCCGTCACCATGGCGGCCACCCGCGCGGCCACCGACGACGAGCTGCGCCGGCTGGTCGCCGACCGGGTCGAGGAGATGCGCGCCCAGGGCACGACGACCGTGGAGATCAAGAGCGGCTACGGCCTCGACACCGACAACGAGGCCCGCGCCCTGCGGATCGCGCGTGAGTTCACCGAGGAGACCACGTTCCTCGGCGCCCACGTCGTCCCGCCGGAGGCGCGCGAGGACCGGGACGCGTATGTCCGGCTGGTCACCGGCCCGATGCTCGACGCGTGTGCGCCCCACGCCCGGTGGATCGACGTGTTCTGCGAGCCGAACAGCGCCCACGCCTTCACCGAGGAGGAGTCCCGGCGCGTGCTCCAGGCCGGCCGCGCGAAGGGCCTGGAGCTGCGCCTGCACGGCAACCAGCTCGGGCACGGCCCGGGTGTGCAGCTCGCGGTCGAGCTCGGTGCGGCGAGCATCGACCACTGCACCTACCTCAGCGACCGGGACGTCGAGGCACTGGTCGGAGCCGCCGACACGACGGTGGCGACGCTGCTGCCGGGCGTGGAGTTCTCCACCCGTTCGCCCTACCCGGACGGGCGCGCGCTGATCGACGCCGGGGTGAGCATCGCGCTGGCGACCGACTGCAACCCGGGCACCTGCTACTCCTCCTCGATGCCGCTCGTCATCGCCCTCGCCGTCCGCGAGATGGGCCTGACCCCGGGCGAGGCGCTCCGGGCCGCGACCGCCGGTGCAGCGAAGGCATTGCGGCGCAACGACATCGGCTGGATCGGTGTCGGGAGCCGCGCAGACCTGACCGTGCTGGCAGCTCCCTCGTACCTGCACCTGCCCTACCGCCCCGGGGTGCCGATCGCCTTCGCGTTGGACCCGACCGCCGCCTGAGCAGACCGCGGGGGCAGCTCGTCGGCGACCCGGGCGGACTGATCGCTCCTGCTGCTGGCAGGCCGAGCCGGGCTCCCGCTGGTCCGGTGCGCGGCATCATACTGACACCGTGGCGTATGACGAGGAGCTCGCCCACCGGATCCGCGAGACCCTCCGGGGCGAACCGGGCCTGACCGAGCAGCCCATGTTCGGCGGCCTGGCCTTCCTCCTCCACGGCAACATGGCGGTCGCCGCCAGCGGTCAGGGTGGTTTGCTGGTGCACATCGACCCGGTCCATGCCGAGGAGTGGGTCGATGAGCCGTACGTGCAACGGATGGAGATGCGGGGCCGGACGATGGACGGGTGGCTGCGCGTGCACGCGGAGGCCATCGACGCCGACGACGACCTGCGGCGGTGGGTGGAGCGGGGCACCACGTGTGCCCGGTCGCTGCCGCCGAAGCAGCCGAAGCAGCCGCGACAGGCGACATAGCACGAGCGGACACCGCACGGGCTCAGGACGACCACCCGGCTCGCCTGGCCGACGACGGCCGGCGAAGTGTGCTCGTGCGGGAAGCTGCGGCAGGATGAGGAGGACGCCCAGGAGGTATGCCGTGCCGCCACACGAGTGGGACGCCCACACCTATGCGTCCCTGGACCTGCCGCACCAGCGGTGGGGCGCCGGGGTCATCGACCAGCTGCGGCTCACGGGCTCCGAGCGGGTGCTCGACCTCGGCTGCGGGCCGGGGCGGGACACGTTGCGGCTCCTGTCGTTGCTGCCGGAGGGGCACGTCGTCGCCCTCGACGCGTCGGAGCGAATGCTGGAGGAGCTCCGGCGGCAGCTGGCAGCGCACTCGGAGGCGCGCGGTCGCGTGACCGTCGTCCTCGCCGACCTGCGGGAGCCGCTGCCCCTGTCGGAGCCGGTGGACGTCGCCATGAGCGTCGCCACACTGCACTGGGTGCCGGACCACCCGGCGGTCTTCCGACACGTCGCCCGGGTCCTGCGACCCGGTGGCCGACTCGTCGCCGAGGCCGGGGGCAGGGGCAACATCGCCTGGGTGCGTGCTGCGTTGTGGCGGGCCGGGGTCGGAGGCAGCCCGGTGTGGGACGTCACCGGCGGCGGTGTCTGGAACTTCGCCGGCGTCGAGGAGACCGAGGACGCCTTGGCGGCAGCGGGATTCACCGATCTCCACGTCGAGCTCGTCCCCGACCCCGCCGTCCTGTCCCGTGGGGAGCAGCTCGAGACCTACCTCGCCACCGTCGTGCTCGGCGCCCACCTGAGGGAGCTCGACCCGTCCGAGCACGCCGCCTTCGTACGCACCGTCGCGGCCGAGTTGCCTGAGCCGGTCATCGACTACGTCCGCCTCCGGATCTCGGCGACGCGCCGCTGAGCGCCCGCGCCAGAGGTAGTGCACACGACGTGCTGAAGTAGCGTCGATGACCTGCTCGATGCAGCGCGCCTTGAGCGAAGCGGACCCGTCATTCGCGGACGCACCGACGGGCACCATCCTCCTCGAGGAGTGGCAAACGACCCCCTCATGTGTCATGTGTCAGGCCCCGTGCGGCGGCTGGTCCACAGCGAGGCGCCGGCCGGCGGGTTCCTCCTCACCGGAAGCGCGCCCCCGATCGACTTGCGGACGCGATCGTGAGCAGCGGCCTCCCCGCATCTGAGCCGGCCCGAGCGCCTACACCCTCACCGGGCAGCGCTGTCCACCTGGACCGGATACCCTGCGGCGATCGCGGCGAGGCTGGCCGGCGGGGTGATGAGGTCCACGGCGCCGCGCGACGGCCGCGCGCGTGGCACGTCATACCCGGACGTCGTCCACGGCACCACCGCGTCGTCGCGCACCAGCGCGGGTCCGTCCTCCAGCAGCACGAACACGCCGGCCGGCAGCGACCGCCACGGCAGCCGGTGCAACCGGCGGCGGTGCGTCCCCCGCACGAGTCGCTCGGTGTGCAGCTGCCGGTCCAGCTGCGTCGCCGACGGGACCTCGACCCCCAGCCCGGTCGCCCACGCCTCACGGTATGCCGTGTAGTCACCGCGCCGGCACTCCGCGCAGGGTCGGTGCCCCGCGCCGAGCGCCACGGCCTCGTCGTGGAAGTACAGCTGCGTGTAGTGGTGCGGCTGCCACTGCTCCCTGTGCCGGCCACGGAACTGCAGCCGGCAGGTGATCCAGAGGCTCGAGGCGTGAAAGCGGCGAATCTCGGTGCCCTCGTGCAGGATCCCGCGGTTACCCAGCCACGCGCCGCGCAACGGGATCGCCACGATGTCGCCCATCGGCGTCACCCTGTTGCACATCGCCACGGCCCGACGCTCCTCCCGCCCCAGCCCCGCCCGGTTCCGAGCCGGTCAGCCGCGCCGAGGTCGCCGGGCCGTGAAGTCATCCGCGATGGCGTCGAAGGTGGACCAGCGCACCCCCGCGTGGGAGTTGATGTGCTCGACCAGGCGCTCCAGCATGAGCAGGACCTGCGGCCGTCCCGAGACGTCGGGATGGACCGTCATGGTGAACACCGCATAGTCCAGTTCGCGGTAGACCCAGTCGAACTGGTCGCGCCACGTCTCCTCGAGGTGTCGGGGGCTGACGAATCCGTGGCTGTTGGGACTGGTCTTGACAAACAGCATCGGCGGCAGGTCGTCGAGGTACCAGCTGGCGGGGATCTCGACGAGGTCCGTCTCCTCACCACGGACCAGGGGCTTCATCCACTCCTCGGCGGGTTTGCCGTAGTCGATCTTCGTCCACGTGTCTCCGACGCGGACGTAGTACGGCTCGAAGTCTCGATGCATCAGCGAGTGGTCGTACTTGATCCCCCGATCCAGCAGGAGCTCGTTCGTGATGGGGGAGAACTCCCACCAGGGAGCGACATAGCCGGTGGGTCGTTTGCCGGTTCGGCTCTCGATGAGCTCGATGGAGTGGTCGAGGACGGCTGACTCCTGCTCGCGGCTCATCGCGATCGGGTTCTCGTGGCTGTAGCCGTGCGCTCCGATCTCGTGGCCGGAGGACACGACGAGGTCGAACTGCTCGGGAAAGGTCTCGATCGAGTGGCCGGGCCAGAACCACGTGGCGGGAAGTCCGTACTTCTCCAGCAACGCGTTCAGCCGCGGGACGCCGACTTCACCCGCGAACATCCCGCGCGAGATGTCGTCGGGAGAGTCCTCTCCCCCGTAGGAGCCCAACCATCCCCCGACGGCGTCGACGTCGATGCCGAAGGCGACGAAGATCTCTTTGGCCATGCCGAACACACTCCAGTCTTCTCGTTGCTCGAGGCCGCTCGACGGCTGCTTGAGGGCTGCTCGAGCTCCAGCTGCCGGGCCGTCCCGCCCGGGACCTACACGTAGGGCTCCAGCACCTCCTTGGTCACGGGGTCGCCGCTCGAGAGCAGCAGCGCGAGCAGCAGGCGGCCGTGGAAGAGCGGCAACCCGCCCAGGCTGAGTGCGCCGCTGGCCACCAGGTCGGCCGCTCCACCATTGCCGTAGATCTCGGCGACCGGCCCCTCGGCCACGCGGGTGGACAGCCCGATGACGGTGCCTGCCGCAGCGGCCCGGCGGACCCAGTCGCGGATCGCGTGGTTGCCGTTGCCGGCACCGGTCCCCGCCAGCACCACGCCCTGCGCGCCCGCGCTCACCGCCGCGTCAGCGAGCACCGCATCCGCCCCGGGGTAGAGGGCGACGACATCGACCCTGGTGCGATCGAACTCCGGCCCCGGCCGCGGCAGGGCCGCCGGCCGGACCGGGCGGGCCGTGAAGCGGGCAGCGCCCGCGACGACTCGCCCGACCGGTCCGCTGTCACTGGCCCGGAACGGCTCGAGGTCCAGGGTGTGGTGCTTGCGCAGGCGTGCCGGGGCGAAGATGTGGTCGCCGAAGCAGACGAGCGCACCACAGCCTCGCGCGTCCGGCGAGGCCGCGACGCGCACCGCAGCGGCGAGGTTGTACGGCCCGTCGCTGTCGGGCCGGTCGGCGGCCTTCTGCGCGCCGGTGAGCACGACCGGCTGCGGGGCGTCGTGCACGAGGTCCAGGAGGTAGGCGGTCTCCTCCATCGTGTCGGTGCCGTGCGTGACGACGACACCGTCCACGTCGTCGCGCTGCAGTTCCTCGGTGACGGCGTCGCAGATGGTCCGCAGGTCGGCGTGGGTGAACAGGTAGGAGCCTCGCCGCAGCAGGTCCCGCCCCTCGACCGCCACCCCGGGAACGTCGAGCCCGGCGACGAGTTCCTCCACGGTCCGACTGGCCACGGCCGGGCCACCGTTGCGACTGCTCGAGGCGATGGTTCCGCCGGTCGCGACGACGACGACGCGTCTCATGCCCCGTCCTCCCTCCTCCGTCCGGTGTCGCCGGAGGGTGTGCTGTCCACAGAGCGACGGCCCCCGGGAAAGGTCATCCCCGGGGGCCGCGTCACAGCAACTCGACCAGCGTCAGAGCAGCTCGGCCAGCGGGAAGCTGCGGTGGGCCCGCGGCGGGAGCACCATGTTCTGCCGGTGGGTGGTCACGAGGAACTTGGTGAAGCCGGCGTTCTCCTCCGGCAGGTTGTAGCGCTTCTGCAGGTCCATCCCGTCCATTTCCTTGCGCATCTTCTCGAAGTGCTGCGCGGAGGGGCCGAACCCGATGAAGTGCACGCCCGCGCGTCCCCGCGAGTCGATGCGGTCGGTCGTCGAGAAGCGGAACGGGTTCTCGACGGTGTCGAAGTCCTGGCGCAGGAAGAACACCGTGCCCTTCTCGAGCTTCTCGCCGTAGGCGGTCGTGGTGTCCTCCTTGACGCGCGACAGGAACTGCATCTGCGCGTTGTGCCCGACAACGCCGCTGCCCTCGGCATCCTTGTCGCGCTGCTCCTCGAACGTCGAGGTGGCCGGCGACTGGTCCGGGGAGAGCACGTCCGGCTCCTCGTTGCGGCGGGAGTTGAACATGCGGTGCAGCCGGTCCTTGTGCCCCATCGCGTACCACTGGTCGAGGTTGATCGCGATGTGCGACAGGTGCATCGACGTGCCGCCGGCGAAGTAGTCGTCCACCCCGCAGTCGGTGTAGCCGGGGATGGTCTCGAAGCTGGCGAGGTTGCCCTGGGCGAGCCCGTGCACGTGGCTGGAGGTGAAGCCCATGAACAGCATCGCTCCGGCCGGGACGTCGTCGGCGCCGGGAATGCCCATGCGCTGGGCCATGATCCGCGGCATGCCGTGGCCGGCGAAGCCGTACCGCGTGGTCGTGACGGTGAACAGGTCACCGAGGTAGACGCGCTCGGCCGGGATGCCGTTCAACAGCTGCTCCCCGGGACTGAACAGCGCATCGATGACCCGGTCGATGTGGTCCTTGTAGTCGCTCTTGAGGTGGAAGGCGATGTCGTGCTGCTCGAGCACGAGGTCCTCGGGGTCCTTCTCGAACCGGATCGAGTCGACGACGGCCCACTGTCCCTCGGTGCCGGCCATCGTCGACTTGGGCATGTGCTCGTCGGTGAGCTTGCTCGGGATGTGGTCGTGGAAGTAGGACAACCCGTAGGAGATCTGCGCGAAGAGGCCGGTCGGCCCCAGGGGGTAGGCCCGCTCGACCTCCTCCAGCGCGGTGTTCAACCGACGCTGCGCCTCCGCCAGAGCGGCGTGGTCACCTGCCGGGACATTGATCCTCGCCGTCACCACCGCGTGCCACAGCGGCACCACCGCCGCCGGGACCCCGAGGTGGTCCTCGGTGGTCACCCCCGGCAGCTCGTACTGGGTCTTCGGCGGCTCCAGCACCGTGCGCTTGGAGTAGTCGATCACTCCGGTCCAGTCGAACTCGGTCGTCGTCACATCCGTCTCCTCATCCTGATCGATCGCTGGTAACCCATCTCACCACCGAGTGACAGGACACGGCGCGGGAGGTGGTCTGTGCGTAGGTCACCGCGGCCGCGGCACAGCGCGTCGTGGTGGTCGCCTGTTGCGCCTCGACGGGGCAGGAATGCGGCCGGTTCGAGACCGGGCCCCACGACACGCTGCCATAGGACCACGGTCTCTGGAACGAGTCAAGAAACGCCGTGACGGTCGTCGTCACCCGGGCGCACGAGGATCTCCGACGCCTCACCCTGCCGAATGGTCAACGGCCGTCGCAGGAGCGCGCCCAGCCGGATGGCCGCCGCCCCGGTCGCCTCGTCCTCGACGATGCCCATGCGGGTCGGGAAGACACGCGCCCGCACCCTGCCCGCCGACGCGTCCTGCCACGCCCACACCTGCAGGTGCTCATCCGGTCCCGCGCCGGGGTGCGCCTCCACCTCCGCCGGTGCGGACAGCTGGTGCAGGTCGAACTCCAGCGCCCACTCCGGCCGCGCGCTGATCCACGTATGCCGTCCCTCGGCCCACGTGCGCACCTCACCCGCCGCCGGCCGCAGGACCGGCACGTCGAGGCCCTGCTGGTGCAGCAGCCACGCCGTCCCGACCAGGGGGTGCCCGGCCAGTGGCAGCTCGTCCGACCGGTCCTGCGCCGTCCCTATGCTCGGCGGTATGCCGACCCTCAACCGTGCTGCCCGGCTCGCCTTCAAGGCCCCGGTTCCGTTCTACGACCTCGGGCTGGGCACGCTGGTCGGGCACCGGTTCTGCCTGCTCACGCACCGCGGCCGTCGGTCCGGGTTCGTCTACCGCACCATGCTCGAGGTGCTGGACCGGGACCCGGCCAGCCACGTGATCCACGTGATCGCCGGGCTCGGCCG
>NZ_DASSTI010000020.1:0-66911 GCF_035708005.1 Segeticoccus sp.
CGTGCTGCTGGACAACGGCCGGACCCACGTCCTGGCCGACGAGCTGGGCCGCACCGCGCTGCACTGCATCCGCTGCTCGGCGTGCCTCAATGTCTGCCCGGTCTACGAGCGGACCGGCGGGCACGCCTACGGGTCGGTCTATCCCGGGCCGATCGGGGCGGTGCTCTCGCCCCAGCTCACCGGGGTCACCGGCGGGAACGAGCCGAATGACTCATTGCCCTACGCGTCGTCGTTGTGCGGGGCATGCTTCGAGGTGTGCCCCGTCAAGATCGACATCCCCTCGATCCTCGTGCAGCTGCGCGCGGAGCACACCGAGCGCGCCGCCGAGCGTCACCGGCTGCCCTCCCCGGAGGCGGTCGCGATGGCGGCAGCGGCGTGGGTGATGGGCGACGAGGAGCGGTTCGACCGAGCCGGCCGGGCCGCCTCCCTGGGCCGGCCGATGATCCGTGGAGGCCGGGCCCGACTGCCCCTCCCGCCGCCGTTGTCCGGCTGGACCGCATCCCGCGACGTGCCCAGCCCGCCGCCGGAGACCTTCCGCCAGTGGTGGCGGCGGACCCACGCCGAGCAGGAGGTTCGCCGTGATGCTTGACGAGTCGTCCGATCCGCCCAACTCCGGGGACTTCGAGCACCCCGAGCACCAGCCGGCCTCCTCCCCCGACCCCGTCGCCCGCGAGGAGGTCCTGCGCCGGGTGCGCGAGGCCCTCGGCGAGCGACGCACGAAGGTGCGCGTCGACATACCGCGGGGTTACCGGGCCGAGGGATCGCTGCTCAACGGCGAGCTGCAGGGGCTGTTCATCGAGCGGGTGGAGGACTACAAGGCGACGGTGACCCGGTGCGGGCCCAGCGACGAGGCGGTCGCGGAGGCGGTGCGCACCACACTCGAGGAGCTGTCCGCACGGGTCGTGGTGGCACCGGAGGAGGCCTGCGCCCGCTGGCTCGGCGCGCCGGGTCCCGACCGGCGGGTGACCGTGGACGACGGATCTCTCACCTCCGAGGACCTCGACACGGTCGACGCCGTGGTGACCGGGTCCGCCGTCGGCATCGCCGAGACCGGCACGATCGTCCTGGACGGCAGCGGTGCCAGCGGGCGGCGGATCCTGTCGCTGGTGCCGGACGTGCACGTGTGCGTCGTACGGGCCGCTGACGTGGTGCAGACCGTGCCCGAGGCGCTCGTGGAGCTGGACCCGGAGCGGCCGTTGACCTTCATCAGCGGACCCAGCGCCACCAGCGACATCGAGCTGAGCCGGGTCGAGGGCGTGCACGGACCGCGCACCCTGCGAGTGATCCTGGCGGGCTGACCACGGCGCGTTCGGCAAAAGGGCTGTCCGGCGGGAGCCGACTGGGGCAGACTGGGGGGTCTTGGGTCGAGCGGACACGGCTCGAGTGGGGACAGAGAGCGAGGCCCGATGGAATCGCACCGACACGACGGCCACCTGTGCTGGTGGGACCACCGCGCCTGCGGCTGGGTCTGCCCCCGGGAGACCGTGGTCACTCCGCGGGCGGCCTCCGACCGCGCCGGCTTCACCGGTGCCGGGCCGGTCACCGGGAGCGCCCACGCTCGTCAGCGTCCCGCCGCCGCGCCCGGTCGCCCCTGACCCGTAGACGCCCCCGTAGACGCCGTCGGGTGCGGCTGACCTGATCCCGACCCTGCCCCGCCCCGCGGTCAGCCGGCCTTCTTGCGCTGGGTCTTCTTCGTCGGCTTCGTGGTCGACTTCGTCGACTTCTTGGCGGTCGTCTTCGTGGACCCGCTCTTGCTGGCGCTCTTCTTCGCCGGCTGCTTCCTGGCCGCCGTCTTCTTCGCGGTGCGCTTGCTCGGCTGCTCCTGCTGCTCCTCCTCGCCCTCATCGGCCGCCTCGGAGTCCTCCGCCGCGGCGGAGGACTCCTCCTGCTCGCCGGCGGTGTCCGCGCCCGCGTCGCCCCGGGCCTTCTTGGCCCGCTCGACGCTGGCCTGCAGGGCCGCCAGCAGGTCGACGACCTCGCCGCCCTCCTCCTGCTCGTGGGGCTGCTGCTTGACTTCGCCGCCCTCGAGCTTGGCCTCCACGAGCTCCTTGACGGCGGCCTCGTACTCGTCCTCGAACTCGTCGGCGTCGTAGTCCCCGGAGAGCGACTCCACGAGCATGCGGGCCATCTTCAGCTCGTTCGCGGTGGCGGCGTTCTCGGTCGCGTCGAGGGTGCCGAAGTCGGGCTGGCGCACCTCGTCGGGCCACAGCATGGTCTGCATGACGATGACGTCGTCCTTGACGCGCAGCACCGCCACGGTCGTGCGGGTCCGCAGCGACACGGTGACGACGGCCATCCGGTCGGCCTCCTGCAGCGCCTCGCGCAGCAGGGCATAGGGCTTGGCCGCCGCCTTCTCCGGCTCGAGGTAGTAGGACTTCTCGAGCGTCATCGGGTCGATCTGGTCGGCGGGCACGAACTTCTGCACCGCGATCTCGCGGCTGCTGTTCACCGGCAGCTCGGCGAGGTCGTCGTCGTCGAGGACGACCATCTGCCCGTCCTCGGTCTCGTAACCCTTGGCGATCTCGTCGTAGGAGACCTCTTCGCCGTCGATGCTGCAGACCCGCTTGTAGCGGATCCGCCCACCGTCCTCGCGGTGGACCTGGCGGAACTGCACGTCGTGGTTCTCGGTGGCGGAGTACAGCTTGACCGGCACGTTGACCAGCCCGAAGGACACCGCACCCTTCCAGATCGCACGCACGGTTGCTTCCACTCTCCTCTGCAGCCGGGGTTGCCCCGGTGTCTCGCGGGTGACCAGTGTGGTGTGCTGTGTGGCTCGCACGCCATTGTCCGTCAGGATGGCCCCATGCGCCCGATGCTCGCCACCCCCGGCCGCCGGATCCCCACCGGTGCGGAGTGGGTGCACGAGGTGAAGTGGGACGGCATGCGCATCCTCGCCGACGTCCACGGCGGGCGGCTGCAGCTGTCCTCGCGCAACGAGAACGACGTCACCGTCAGCTTTCCCGAGCTCGCCGGGCTCGCGCAGGCCGGAGACGACCTGCTGCTCGACGGGGAGGTCGTCGCGCTGCACGACGGCGTCCCGTCCTTCCAGGCCCTCGCCGAGCGGATGCACGTCCAGGACGCCCGTCGCGCCCAGCGCCTCGCCGCGACGGTGCCGGTCACCTACATGGTGTTCGACCTGCTCCGGCTGGATGCCGAGGACCTCACCCCCCGGCCCCTGAGCAGGCGCCGGGAGCTGTTGGAGTCGCTGGCCCTCGGGCCGGGCGCATGGCGCGTTCCACCGGTCTACGACGACGGAGAGCTCCTCGCCGATGCCGCCCGGCAGCAGCACCTCGAGGGCGTGGTGAGCAAGCGGGTGGCCTCCCGTTACTTCCCCGGCCGGCGCAGCAGCGACTGGCTGAAGTTCCCTGTCCGCCCGTCGTTCTCGTTCGTCGTCGGCGGCTGGCGGCTCGAGACCGACAGCGCCAGCCGGCTCGGCGCGCTCCTGGTCGGGGCTCCCACGTCGAGCGGACTGTCCTACCGGGGGAAGGTGGGCTCCGGCCTCGCCGGCCGTACCGGGCAGGCACTGCTGGAGCAGCTGGCGCCGTTGGCCACCGACGGCTCCCCGTTCTGCGACGAGGTTCCCCGCGCCGACGCGCTGGGCACCACCTGGCTGCGCCCCGAACTCGTCGTGGACGTCGAGGCCCTCGGGGTGACGCGGGGCGGACGACTCCGGCAACCGGCATACCGCGGGGTGCGGACGGACCTGTCCCCGCACGACCTGACGCTGGACGGTGAGGGGTGACATGGCGGCCGAGAGCACGACCATGGTGAGCATCGAGGGACGTTCGCTCAAGCTGAGCAACCTCGACAAGGTGCTCTTCCCCGCGACCGAGACGACCAAGGGGGAGGTGCTGCACTACTACGCCCGCATCGCACCGGTGCTGCTGCCGCACCTGGCGCGGCGGCCGGTCACGCGGATCCGCTGGCCCGAGGGGGTGTCGAACCAGTCGTTCTTCGAGAAGAACCTGCCCAGCGGAGCGCCGTCCTGGCTGCCGTCGGTGACGCTGCCCGCACCGGGCTCGCAGGCCGGGAACGAGACGATCACCTACCCCCTCGTCGAGGACCTCGCCACGCTGACCTACCTGGCCAACCTCGCCTCGCTGGAGCTGCACGTCCCGCAGTGGCAGGTCGACGGCGACCAGCAACCGCTGCCGCCGAACCGGCTCGTGATCGACCTCGACCCCGGGCCGCCGGCCGGGCTGCACGAGTGCGCCCGCGTGGCGCTGCTGGTGCGGGAGCGGCTGGAGGGTCGGGGACTGCGGTCCGCACCGGTCACCAGCGGCAGCAAGGGGATGCAGCTGTATGCCCGGCTGCCCGGCGAGCAGTCCTCGGACGAGGTGCGCGACACCGCCCGTGAGCTCGCGCAGGAGCTGACCGGGGCCCACCCCGAGCTGGTGCTGTGGAAGATGACCAAGTCCCTGCGCCCCGGGAAGGTGCTGCTCGACTGGTCGCAGAACGTCGCGGCGAAGACGACGATCTCGCCCTACTCAGTGCGCGGTCGGGAGGCGCCGTGGGTCGCGGCACCACGGACGTGGGCGGAGGTCGAGCGTGGCGCCGACGATCCCGAGCGGTTGCGGCAGCTGGACATCGACGAGGCACTCGAGCGGGTGGACCGCGACGGCGACCTGCTCGAGGAGCTGCTCGGTCCGGAGACGTGAGACCAGCGCGTCCACCCCGGAGACAGCAGAGGCCCGCGGCGCGTACGCCGCGGGCCTCCGTCACCGTCAGGGTGCTCAGTGAGCCTTGTCGTAGGCCTCCTGCAGCTCCCGCGAGATGCGCCCGCGGTCGCTGACCTTGAACCCCTTCTTGCGCCCCCAGTCGCGGATCTCGTTCAGGTCGTCACGCTTGGCGCCCCCGTTGGCGCGACGACGACCGGCGGCACGACGGCCACCGGAACGGCGGGCGTGACCGATCCACTCCGCGAAGTCCTCCCGCAGCTGCGCTGCGTTGGTGTCGTTGAGGTCGATCTCGTAGGTCACGCCGTCAAGGGCAAAGGTGACGGTCTCGGCGGCATCGCCACCGTCGAGGTCATCGACGAGCAGCACCTGCACACGCTGGGCCATCGGCACTCCTTTTCCTGGTTGATTTTTCCACAGCGACCTCGACAGGGATTTCAAGGTTGCTGGGATGATCGTAGAGGAAAAGCAGTCCTCGCGGCGAAAAGCACTCCCGAAGATGTGGAGAAACTTCTCCCGCGGAATTTGTCGCAAGATATCCCGGGCGACGCCACTCGGCGTCGCGGCGGGTCAGTGCGGGCGGCGCGGCGGCACGGTGCGGGTATTGTCGTCGATCCCGTGCTCGGCCTCCCAGCGGGAATGCGCGAGACGCTCACGACGATCCGCCTCCACGAGGTTCTTCATGACGAGCCAGAACAGGTAGAGAATTCCGGCCGTCGGGAACAAGGCGGCCAGCCACGTCAACAGTGTGCCCATGGTCACATCACTTCACTCCGGCTTGACGGTGGGAAACAAGATGACTTCGCGCATGGGTTTCCCGGTCAACAGCATGATCAGCCGGTCCACCCCCAACCCCGTCCCACCCATGGGGGGCGCGCCGTATTCGAGGGCTCGCAGGAAGTCCTCGTCGAGTTGCATGGCCTCCGGGTCTCCCTTGGCCGCCAGCAGCGACTGCTCGGTGAGCCGTTCCCGCTGGATCACCGGGTCGACGAGCTCGGAGTAGGACGGGGCCAGCTCCACGCCCCCGATGATCAGGTCCCACGCCTCGACCAGTCCTGGCTTGGACCGGTGCCCGCGAGCCAGGGGCTTGACCGACTCGGGGTAGTCGCAGACAAACGTCGGCTGGGTGAGCGAGGGCTCGACCAGCTGCTCATAGAGCTCGACGATGATGGCGCCCGCTCCCCATTGCGGCTGCAGCGCCACGTCCTGCTTTGCGGCGACCTTGCGCAGGCGTTCGGCATTGTCGACCGTTTCGGCCGCGTCAATGGACTCCCCCACCGCCTCGCTGACGGCGTCCACAATCGGCAACCAGCGCCATTCTCCACCGAGGTCGATCTCGTGCCCCCGGTAGTCGTGGACGACGGTGCCGCTGCCTGTTGCCTCCGCCGCGTTGAGAACGAGCCGCTTGGTCAGCTCGGCGGCCGTGAATTGGTCGCCATAGGCCTGGTAGAACTCGAGCATCGTGAACTCAGCCGCGTGGGTGGAGTCAATGCCTTCGTTCCGAAAGGTCTTTCCGATTTCATAGACCCGTTCCACACCCCCGACCACAGCTCGCTTGAGAAACAGCTCCAGGGCGATGCGCAGGGTCACATCGATGTCGAACGCGTTGAGGTGGGTGCCGAAGGGACGTGCCGCGGCACCACCGTGGACGAGCTGCAGTTGCGGTGTCTCGACCTCGATGAAGTCGTGGTCGTCGAGGGTCTGGCGCAACGAGCGCAGGACGGTCGCCCTGGTCCGCACCATGTCGCGCGCCTCCTGGCGCACGATCAGGTCGGCATACCGCTGCCGCACCCGGGCCTCCTCGGACAGCTCCTTGTGCAGGGTCGGCAGGGGGCGCAGCGCCTTGCTGGCCATACGCCACTCGTCGGCCATCACCGACAGCTCGCCCCGCTTGCTGCTGATGACTCGGCCGTGGACGTAGACGAAGTCGCCCAGGTCGACATCGGCCTTCCAGGCGGCGAGCGCCTCGGCGCCCACCTCGGCGAGGCTGAGCATGACCTGCAGCCGGGTTCCGTCGCCCTCCTGCAGGGAGGCGAAGGCCAGCTTGCCGGTGTTGCGGATGAACATGACGCGACCGGCCACCCCGACGCGGTCCTGGGTCTCCTCGCCGGTCTGCAGGTGTCCCCACTGGTCGCGGACCTCGGCCAGGGTGTGCGTCCGCGGCACCTGAACGGGGTACGGCGCGGTGCCCTCCTCCAGCAAGCGGGCGCGCTTCTCCCGGCGGACCTTCATCTGCTCCGGGAGGTCGGTCTCGGGCACGGGAGAGTCGTGGTCGCTCACCTGTCAAGGGTAACCAGCGGCGCGCGGTGCCCCTGACGGTAGTTTCCGGGCATGGAGCATCCGCCCTCCGACGACAGCTTCACCGCCCGCCGCGCCTCCTTCGGCGGCCTCGGCGCGACCTATGACGCCGTGCGCCCCGAGTGGCCGGCCGCGACGGTCCGCTGGCTGCTCGGCTCCCCCACCCCAGAGGTATGCCCGGAGCTCACCGTGGTCGACCTCGGCGCCGGGACCGGGAAGGGGACCCGGACGATCGCCGGGCTGGGCGCCCACGTGATCGCCGTCGAACCCGCCGGCGGGATGCGGGCGGCCCTGGAGGAGTCCCTGCGCGGGCTGCCGACCGAGGTCGCCGCCCGCATCGCCGTGCGCGCCGGCGACGCCGAGTCGGTGCCGCTGGAGGCCGGCTCCACGGACGCGGTCACGGCGTTCCAGGCGTGGCACTGGTTCGACCCGGAGCGGGCGGCGGGCGAGGCCGCCCGGGTGCTCCGCCCGGGTGGCTGGCTGTCGATGGCGTGGCACCACCGACTCGAGGACGAGGGCTGGCAGCGTGAGCTGTCCGCGATCGTGGAGCGCGAGTCCAACCAGCCGGACGACCCCGAGTGCCCACCCACCGGGCCGGAGTTCGAGCCGGCCGAGACCGAGCTGTTCGACTACGCGATGCGGCAGAACGTGGAGGACCTGGTGCGGCATGCCTCGACGTGGTCCTACGTGGCCATCCACCCCGGGCGGGAGCGGCTGCTGGAGCAGGTGCGAGCCCTGGGCGAGCGGGTCGCCGACGCCGAGGGGATGGTGACGATCCCGATGGCCACCCGCTGCTATCGGTTGCGGCGCCGCTGAACCCACCCTGCTGGGCGGCACAGGCCGGTCTCCGGTCGCCCGCCGAGTCAGAAGAGCGCGAGCCCCGCGACCCGGTGCTCGAGGTCGAGCAGGAACCGCTTGCGCTCCAACCCGCCGCCGTAGCCGGTCAGCGACCCGGACGCACCGATCACGCGGTGGCAAGGGACGACGATGCTGATCGGGTTGTGGCCGTTGGCCAGGCCCACGGCACGACTCGCCGACGGGCCGGCCCCGATCCGGCGCGCCAGGTCGCCGTAGGACTCCGTGGTGCCGTAGGGGATCTCGGTGAGCGCACGCCATACCCGCTGTTGGAAGTCCGTGCCCACGGGGGCGAGGGGCAGCTGGAACTCCTGCCGGTCGCCGGCGAAGTACTCCGCGAGCTGGCGGGCTGCTTCCGCGAGCACCGGTACGTCCGCGACGTCCACCTCGCGGCCGAGGCCGTCGTCGGCGGGCGCGTGCCGGCGCGTGCGCATGTAGACGGCCGTGACGGAGCCGTCGTCGGCGCCGACGGTCAGCGGACCGATGGGGCTGTCGACGACGACGTGGGCGGTGGCGACCGGCCGGGTCATGACCCCATCGTGCCCCCGACCACCGACACCTCGAGCGGGCCCCCGCCGGGGCCCACGCGCAGCGGCTGGTTGTCGATGAGCCGCGTGGTGCCGACGCGCGCGGCGACCGCGAGCAGCGCCTCGCCGTGGTACCACTCCGGCACGTCCTGAAGCGTCGTCGGGTGGACGAGGACCAGGTAGTCCACGAGGACCAGCGGTTCGGCCACGAGCACCGAGCGGGCCGCCCGGCGAACGGCGGAGGGTCCCTCGACCGCAGCGTCCGCGCCGGCGCGCAGGGCTCGCGACAGGCTCAGTGCCGCCTCGCGGTCGGAGGGCGTCAGGTAGGTGTTGCGGCTGCTCATCGCGAGCCCGTCCCCCTCGCGGACGGTGGGCACCGAGACGACCTCGACCGGGAAGTCCAGGTCACGCACCATCCGGCGGATCAGCAGCAGCTGCTGGGCGTCCTTCTGGCCGAAGTAGGCCCGGTCGGCGCGGGTCAGGTGCAACAACTTGGCCACGACCGTGAGGACCCCGTCGAAGTGCCCCGGCCGGGACCGTCCCTCGAGCACCTCGCCCAGCGGGCCGGCGCTCATCCGCACGCCGGGGTCGCCCTCGGGGTAGACCACGTCCGGGGTGGGCGCGAAGACGAGCTCCACGCCCTCCCGGGCGCAGATGCCCAGGTCGACGTCGAGGGTCCGCGGGTAGCGCGAGAGGTCCTCCCCCGCACCGAACTGCAGCGGGTTGAGGAAGATCGTCACGAGCACGTGCTGCGCGCGCCGGCGTGCGGTGCGGATCAGCTCGGCGTGGCCCTCGTGCAGCGCGCCCATCGTCATGACGACCGCCACCTCGCCGGGAAGCTCGGCCCGCGCGGCGGCGAGCTCCTCCCGGGTCCGCGCCAGCGTGGGCCGGGTCCGTTCACCCACCGAGGTCACCGGTCGCCTTCCGTGTCGTCGCCGGAAGCGTCGCCGCCGAAACCGTTGTCACGCAAGCCGTCGTCGCCGAGGTCGGCGAGGACCTCCACCAGCTCGGCGGCTCCGGACGGGGAGAGCCGACCGGCCGCGAGCGCCCGTTCGGCGGTCGCCCGGGCCAGCGCGAGGTAGCTCGGGCGCACGTCGGCGGTCTCGGCGTGCAGCTCGCGCAGGTGGCTGGCAACCGTGCCGGCATCGCCGCGCGCGACCGGTCCGGTCAGCCCGGCGTCCCCGAGGCGCAGCGCGTTGTCGAGGCTGGCCTCGAGCAGGGGCTCGATCATCCGCCGCGGGTCCTCCACCCCGGCGTGCCCGAGCACCTGCATGGCCTGCGCGACGAGGGTGACGAGGTGGTTCGAGCCGTGCGCCAGCGCCGCGTGGTAGCGGGGCCGGTCCGCTTCGGCGATCCACACCGGCTCGGCGCCCATCTCGACGACGAGCGCCTCCGCGACCGGCCGCAGCTGCTCGGCCGAAGTGACCCCGAAGCGGCAGTCCGGCAGCCGTTCGAGGTCCATCGCGGTGCCGGTGAACGCCATCACCGGGTGCAGCGCCAGGCCGAGGACGTGGGCGCGGGCGCAGACGTCGAAGACCCGCGCCCCGAACCGCCCGGAGGTGTGCACCAGGATCTGCCCCGCCTGCCACGCGCCGGTCGTCGTGAGCCCGCGCAGCAGGTCGACCAGGGCGTCGTCGGGCACGGTGAGCAGCACCAGCTCGGCGCGCTCGACCACCTCGGGCACGTCGAGCACGGGAACCCCCGGCAGCAGGGTGGCGGCCCGGTCGCGGGAGGCCTCCGTGACCGCGGAGGCCGCCACGACGCGGTGGCCCGCCGTGCGCAGGGACGCGCCCAGCACCGCCCCCACCCGGCCGGTGCCCACGACGCCCACGTCGAGCCGTGCGGGTCGCTCGTTCGGTGAGGTCACACCGGGAACGGTAGCGACCGCGGGTTTGCGCTCGGGGCCGGCATGCGCGTAGGCAAGGCCGTATGACCGGCATGACGAGCGTCCCCTGGCCGCGGGCCTGGCACGACGCCCTGTATGCCGGCCACGGCTTCTACCGCTCGCCCGCGGGACCGGGCGGCCACTTCGCCACGTCGACGCAGGGCATCCCGGGTGGGGGCGCGCTGTTCGCGCGCGCGGTCGCGACCCTGGCCGATGAGCACCGCTTCGACACGGTCGTCGACCTCGGTTGCGGCCGCGGTGAGCTGCTCGGGCACCTGCGCCCCCTGCTGCCGCACGTGCGCCTGCTCGGGGTGGACGTCGTGCCGCGGCCGGCGGACCTGCCCGAGGACGTCGACTGGGTGCAGTCCCCCGGCGGCGCCGAGCTGCCCGACGACCTCGTCGGTCTGCCCGGCGGCACACTGCTGCTGGCCCATGAGTGGCTGGACGTCGTGCCCTGCGAGATCGGGGAGGTCGACGACCACGGGCTGGTGCGCCGTGTCCTGGTCGAGCCGAGCAGCGGTGAGGAGCGGCTCGGCGACCCGCTGCCCGGGGAGGACCTGCAGTGGTGCGCCCGGCACTGGCCGTTGGAGCAGGCCGTGCCGGGGGACCGGGTCGAAGTCGGCCGCGCCCGCGACGAGGCGTGGGAGCGGGCGCTCAAGATCGTCGGCCGCGGGATCGCCGTGGCGGTGGACTACGGCCACCGGCGGGTCGAACGGCCCCGCCACGGGACGCTGACCGGCTACCGCTCCGGGCACCAGGTCCGGCCGGTCCCCGACGGCAGCTGTGACCTCACGGCGCACGTGGCCATGGACAGCCTCGACCACGACGACCTGCTCGACCAGCGCAAGGCCCTCCACCGGCTCGGGGTCCGGGCGGGCACTCCGGCGCACGCGCTCGCGCGGCGCGACCCCTCGGCATACCTCGTGCAGCTGGCGGAGAGCTCGGCAGCCGCGGCGCTCACCGCCCCGGGAGGGCTGGGCGACTTCCTCTGGGCGTTCCGCTACCTCACCTGAACGACTGGCAGACTGGCCGCCATGAGCACCGAGACCCAGCGCGAGCTGACCGTCGGCGTCGGCGCCGGGGAGCTGGCGACGGCCGACATGGTGCTCAACATCGGCCCCCAGCACCCGGCCACGCACGGCGTGCTGCGGCTGCGGATCGTCGTCGACGGCGAACGCATCGTCAGCGCCGAGCCGATCATCGGCTACATGCACCGCGGGGCCGAGAAGCTGTTCGAGGTCCGCGACTACCGGCAGATCCTCGTCCTGGCCAACCGGCACGACTGGCTGTCGGCGTTCTGCAACGAGATCGGCGTCGCCCTCGCCGTCGAGACCATGCTGGGGATGGAGGTCCCCGAGCGCGCGACCTGGGCGCGCACGCTGCTCGCCGAGCTCAACCGGGCGCTCAACCACCTCATGTTCCTCGGGTCCTACCCGCTCGAGCTCGGCGCGATCACGCCGATCTTCTACTCCTTCCGGGAGCGCGAGGAGCTGCAGGCCGTCATGGAGGAGGCCTCCGGCGGGCGGATGCACTACATGTTCAACCGGGTCGGCGGGCTCAAGGAGGACCTGCCCGCCGGCTGGCTCGGCCGCGTCGAGCAGGCGATCCACGCCGTGCGCGGTCGTATGCCGGACCTCGAGAGCATGCTCATCGGCAACGAGATCCTCCACGCGCGCACGCGCGGGATCGGCGTGCTCTCACCGGAAACCATTGCCTCGTATGGTGTTTCCGGTCCCATTGCGCGTGCCTCCGGCGTCGACTTCGACCTGCGCCGGGACGACCCCTACCTCGCCTATGCCGAGCTGTTCGCCCCGGGTGGCCCCGGTCGGGTGGTGACCCGCACCGAGGGCGACTGCCTCGCCCGGCTCGAGGTGCTGATGGAGCAGGTCCACGTCAGCCTCGACCTCGCCGAGCACTGCGTCGGGGTGCTCGGGTCGCTGCCGCAGGGACCGATCAACGTCAAGCTGCCCAAGGTGCTGCGGGTGCCCGAGGGGCACATCTACAGCCAGACCGAGAACCCCTTGGGGTTCAACGGCTACTACCTCGTCTCGCGCGGGGACAAGACGCCGTGGCGGCTGAAGCTGCGGTCGGCGTCGTTCAACAACATCGCCGTGCTGGGCGAGGCCCTGCCGGGCAACCTGATCGCCGACATGGTCGCGATCCTGGGGTCGATGTTCTTCGTGGTCGGCGACATCGACAAGTAGCCGGCCCCGGACAGCGGTCAGCGGCGGGTGAGGTCGATCCAGTAGCGGCGCTTGCCCTGCCGGCTGTCCTCGTAGACCCCGCCGTTCTTCTCGATCGTGCGGCGCGAGCCGACGTTGTCCTCGTCGCAGGTGAGCAGGATCTGGTCCAGCCCGAGGTCCCGCGCGACCGGAAGGGCGTCGTGCAGCGCCTGCGCGGCGAGCCCGCGCCGCCGGGCGCTCGGGCGGATGCTGTAGCCGATGTGGCCGCCGACCTCGAGCAGGTGCTGGGTCAACCGGTGCCGGATCGCCAGGAAACCGAGGAAGGTGTCGCCCTCGGCGATCCAGAGGAAGGTGCACGGCACCCAGCCCTCCGGGCGTGGTGTCTCCGCGAGCGCGTCGGCACGCAGGTGCCCGACGAAGGCGGCGAAGGCGTCGGCGTCACCCAGACGCGCCCGGTCAGGCGCAGCGTCCAGACCTCCCCCGTCGAGGTGCACGTCACCGAACTCGTCGAGCGCCTCGAGGAACGAGTCGTGGAACCTGCGGTCGGGAGGGACGAGTTCGGCCATGGCTGTGGACCTTAACGGCTCGGCTCGCTCGGCCTCTACCGGGTTTCGGGTCAGCGGTCGTCGTCATCGTCGTCGTGCCGGCGCGGGTCGGGGATCCGGCACCAGGCCTGCGCCCGCAGGCCGGCCACCCAGAGCACCGCCGAGGCGCCGATCAGCCCGAGCACGAACCACAGGTGCCCCCGCACGCTGGGCACGTCGGTGTCGGGCAGCAACAGGACGACCTGGGCGAGGTACCACCCGAGCACCGCCGCGCCGCCGAGCGCGCAGGCCTGGGCCGCGACGAGGGTGCGTCGTCCCCGTTGCGGGCTGGGCATCCGCCGGGACCGGCCGCGCAGGTAGCGCCGGATGTCCCACGCCGCCGCCAGCACCGCGAGCGCCATGAGCACCATCACGACGATGCCGATCCACGACGTGTGCGGCAGGGCGCGGCCGCCGTTGACCCACAGCGTCAGCACGACCCACGACAGCGCCCCCACCACCACGAGCACCCCGAGGGTGAACCGGACGGTGACCCCCTGCTCCTGGCTCATCGCGACCGCTCCCCCGCCGGCGCGCTCCCCCACCACGGCGCCGGCCACGGGGGACCGGGCCGGACCCCGCCGGAGTCGAGTCGCGCGGCGAGCCCGGGCACGTCGGCCACGTCCGCACCGACCCGCAACCGCGCCGCGGGGTCGACCTCCGACCACGGCACCAGCACGAACGCGCGCTCGTGCGCCCGCGGGTGCGGCAGCGTCAGCTCCGGGTCGTCGAGGACCACGTCGCCGCCGGCCCGCGGGTCGCCGTACTGCACGAGGTCCAGGTCGAGCGTGCGCGCGCCCCACCGGACCTCGCGCCGGCGCCCGTGCCGTGCCTCGACCGCGTGCAGCTCGCGCAGCAGGTGCCACGGGGACAGGCGGGTCCGGGCGACGAGCACCGCGTTGAGGTAGGTGGGCTGCTCCGGTCCTCCGACGGGATCGGTCTCGACGAGCGGGGAGGCCCGTTGCACGGTCACGCCGTCGAGCGCGTCCACCTCCCGCACGGCCGACGCCAGCGTCTCGGCGGGCAGCCCCAGGTTGGCCCCCAGCGCCACGACGACCGGCACGTCGCGCTCGCGCCGCACGCTGACCGTCACGTCGTCGAACGGCACCCCCACGGGGGCCTGCGGCTTGTGCACCGTGACCTCCACGGCTTCCACGACGGTATGCCGGAGGCTCGCCTCCGCGATCCGGTTCGCCACGGTCTCCACCAGGTCGAGCGAGGGGCCGGCGAGGATCCCGTGTGCGACCGCCGCCACCTCGGCGTAGTTGACGGTGTGCGACAGGTCGTCGCTCGCGCCGGCCCGGGCGGTGTCGACCTCGAGCACGACGTCGGCGGAGAACGGCTGCCCCACGGCCTTCTCCTCGGCGAGCACGCCGTGAAAGCCCCGAGCGGCGATGCCGTGCAGCGCGATCCGGTCGCTCATGGTGCGTCCTCGACCGCCGCCACGGCGCGCAGCGCATCAACCGTGTCGCGCACGTTGTGCACCCGCACGCCCCACACGCCCGCCTGGGCGGCGACCACGCTGGTGGCCACGGTGGCGGCGTCCCGGTCGGCCGCCGGACGTGGCCGGCCGTCCGGCAGCGGAGTCAGCCGGCCGAGGAACCCCTTGCGGGAGGCGCCGACCAGCACGGGCAGCCCGAGCCCTTGCAGGGCGTCGAGGTGGCGCAGCAGCGACCAGTTGTGCTGCGCGGTCTTGGCGAAGCCCAACCCGGGATCGAGCAGCAGCTGCTCGCGGCGCAGACCCTGCTCGACCAGGGTGTCCACCTGGCCCCGCAGCTCGCGGCAGACGTCGGCGACCACGTCGTCGTAGACGGCACGGGACTGCATGTCGGCGCTGTGCCCACGCCAGTGCATGACCACGAAGGGGACGTCCGTGCCCGCGAGGGCACCCGGCATACCGGGGTCGGCGAGGCCCCCACTGACGTCGTTGACCAGGGAGGCACCGGCCTCGAGGGCACGCAGGGCCACCTCGGCCCGCATCGTGTCGATGGAGACCCGGGCACCCGCGGAGGTGAGGGCACGCACGACCGGGAGCACCCGGCGCAGCTCCTCCTCCTGGCTGGGCCGTTCGGCGCCGGGGCGCGTCGACTCCCCTCCCACGTCGAGGATGTCGGCCCCCTGCTCGAGCAGCTCCTCGCCGTGCGCGACGGCCGCCTCCGGCTCGAACCAGAGGCCGCCGTCACTGAACGAATCGGGTGTCACGTTGACGACACCCATGACCAGCGGGGTCCGGGCGGTCACCGGCTCCCCTGCACGAGGCTCATCGCCTCGGCCCGGGTGACCTGGTCCCGCAGCTGGCCGCGGACCGCGGAGGTGACGGTGCGGGCGCCCGGCTTGCGCACGCCGCGCATCGACATGCACAGGTGCTCGCAGTCCACGACCACGATGACGCCCTGCGGTTCGAGGTACTCCACGAGGGCGTCGGCGATCTGCGTGGTGAGCCGCTCCTGGACCTGCGGTCGGCGGGCGAACATGTCGACCAGCCGAGCCAGCTTGGACAGGCCGGTCACCCGGCCGTGCTCGCCGGGGATGTAGCCGACGTGGGCCAGCCCGTGGAAGGGCACCAGGTGGTGCTCGCAGGTGCTGTAGACCTCGATGTCCCGCACGAGGATCAGCTCGGAGTGGCCCATCTCGAAGGAGGTGGTGAGCACGTCGCCGGGCTTCTGGTGCAGCCCCGCGAACATCTCGACACAGGCGCGGGCGACCCGCTCGGGGGTGTCCCTCAGCCCATCGCGATCGGGGTCCTCCCCGATCGCGATGAGCAGCTCACGCACCGCCGCGGCGGCGCGGTCCTGGTCAATGGGAGTCGGGGTCGACATGGCCGCCTTCGGGCACCGGACGGATCTCACTCGGCGGGTGCTCGTCGTGGTTCTGGTTCGCGTCCGGGTTGTGCCCGTTGGCCATCGCGGCCTTCTCGGCCGGGGTGAGCACCGGCGGCAGGTCGCTGACGTGCCGGTGGTCGCTGGAGAGCCAGACCGGGCGCGGCGGGCGCTTGACGACGTCGGCGAAGACCTTGGCGAGCTGGTCCTTGCCCAGCGTCTCCTTCTCGAGCAGCTCGAGGACGAGCCGGTCGAGCACCTCGCGGTTGTCGTTGACGATGTGCCAGGCCTCGTCGTGGGCGGACTCGATGAGACGGCGGACCTCCTCGTCGACGATCCCGGCGACCTCCTCGGAGTAGTCGCGCTCGTGGCCGTAGTCGCGGCCGAGGAAGACCTCGCCCTGCTCCTGGCCGAGCTTGATCGCGCCGACCCGCTCGCTCATGCCGTACTGCGTGACCATCTTGCGGGCGAGCCCCGTGGCCTTCTCGATGTCGTTGGCGGCACCGGTGGTCGGGTCGTGGAAGACCATCTCCTCGGCGACGCGGCCACCGAGGGCATAGGCGAGCTGGTCGAGCAGCTCGTTGCGGGTGGTGGAGTACTTGTCGTCCAGCGGCAGCACCATCGTGTAGCCGAGGGCCCGGCCGCGCGGCAGGATCGTCACCTTGGTGACCGGGTCGGTGTTGCGCAGGGCCGAGGCCACCAGGGCGTGGCCGCCCTCGTGGTAGGCGGTGAGCTTCTTCTCCTTGGCGCTCATCACCCGGGTGCGCTTCTGCGGGCCGGCGACCACCCGGTCGATGGCCTCGTCGAGCGCGTGGTTGTCGATGAGCTTGGCGCTGCTGCGCGCCGTGAGCAGGGCCGCCTCGTTGAGCACGTTGGCCAGGTCGGCGCCGGTGAACCCGGGGGTGCGCCGGGCGACGGCCATCAGGTCGACGTCGGGCGCCATCGGCTTGCCCTTGGCGTGCACCTGCAGGATGTGGTGGCGGCCCAGCATGTCCGGCGGGTCGACGGCGATCTGCCGGTCGAAGCGGCCCGGGCGCAGCAGCGCCGGGTCGAGGATGTCCGGCCGGTTGGTGGCGGCGATGAGGATGACGTTGGTCTTGACGTCGAAGCCGTCCATCTCGACGAGCAGCTGGTTCAGCGTCTGCTCGCGCTCGTCGTGCCCGCCGCCGAGGCCGGCGCCACGGTGGCGGCCGACGGCGTCGATCTCATCGACGAAGACGATGGCCGGCGAGTTGGCCTTGGCCTGCTCGAACAGGTCACGGACGCGGGAGGCGCCGACGCCGACGAACATCTCGACGAAGTCCGAGCCGGAGATCGAGTAGAACGGCACGCCCGCCTCACCGGCGACCGCCCTGGCGAGCAGGGTCTTGCCGGTGCCGGGCTGGCCGTAGAGCAGCACGCCCTTGGGGATCTTCGCGCCGACCGCGAGGAACTTGGCCGGGTCGGAGAGGAACTCCTTGATCTCGACGAGCTCCTCGACCGCCTCGTCGGCGCCCGCCACGTCGGCGAACGTCACCTTGGGCATGTCCTTGCTGGCGAGCTTGGCCTTGCTCTTGCCGAACTGCATGACCCGGGAGCCGCCGCCCTGCATCTGGCTCATGAGGAACCAGAACAGGCCCAGCACCACGAGCAGCGGCAGGACGGTGATGAGCATGCTGGTGAACCAGCTCTGCGTCTGCGGGTCGTCGTTGACGCCCTGCGGCGGCTGGTGCTTGTCGAGCAGCTGGACGAGCTGGGGACCGCGCGCATCGACGTAGAACGCCTTGACCTTGTGGGCGTTCTTGGCCTGCTCACCGGTGATGTCGCTGGGGCTGGTGTAGGACTGCCCGCTCTTGAGGGTGAGGTCCAGCTCGGTCGGCGTCAGCCGTGCCGAGGAGACCTTGTCCTGGCTGATCAGCTTCTCCGCAGTGGACGTGTTGACCCGCTGGAAGCCCCCGTTGTCGCCGACCGTGAACCAGAACAGGCCGAGCGCGATGATCAGGAGGATCCAGATCATCGGCGTGCGAAGGATGCGCTTGAAGTTCATTGATCAGCGGGGCGCGCCCCGTCCCTCCTGCTCCGTAGCCAAGTCGTCCGCGGTTGCCGCGCGCCCGACAGTCGCACCGACGGTACACGGGCGCCGCATACGACATCCGTGCAGGTCAACGTGTGGTCTCCCCCCAGTGTTCCGCACGTCCGCCGACAGCGAAAACTCGAGACCACGACAATTTCGCCGCCGGTGCCGTTCAGGCGGCCGATCCGGGTGGCGCGAACCGCCCGGACGGCACGAACCGCCCGGGCGTCAGGAGTAGACCTCCGGAGCGAGGGTGCCCACGACCCGCAGGTTGCGGTACTTCTCCGCATAGTCCAGGCCGTAGCCGACGACGAACTCGTTGGGGATGTCGAAGCCGACGTACTTCACCGGGATGTCGACCTTGACCACGTCGGGCTTGCGCAGCAGCGTCATGATCTCCACCGACGCCGGCTTGCGGGACTCCAGGTTGGCCTTGATCCACGACAGCGTCAGGCCCGAGTCGATGATGTCCTCGACGATGAGCACGTGCTTGTCGGTGATGTCGGTGCGCAGGTCCATGACGATCCGCACCACACCGGAGGACTTGGTCCCCGAGCCGTAGGACGAGATGGCCATCCAGTCCATGGGCACCGTGCCGGGCAGCGCCCGCATCAGGTCGGCCATCACCATGACGGCACCCTTGAGCACGCCGACGAGCAGGACGTCCTTGTCCTTGTAGTCCTCCCAGATCTGCTCGGCCAGCTCGGCCAGCCGGGTCCGGATCTCCTCCTCGGTCACGAGGACCTTCTCCAGCTTGGACCCCATGTCGGCAGCGTCCACGATCACTCCTGTCGGCCCGCCCCGGGCGGTCTCCTGCGTTCGGCTCGTGCCCGCCTATTGAACCCGACGGTGCGGCTCGGCGAGCAGGCGCCCGTCCCGCCGGGAGACGCGCACCCCGCCGGGCAGGTCGACCGGTCCCTGGCCGTGCCAGTCGGTGACCAGCGCCTCGATCGCCTCCACGTGGGCCGCGAAGGTCGAGCCGGGCGGCGCGCCCGCGCCCGTGGCCAGGGAGCGCAGCAGCCGGGTGCGCAGTGCCCGAGGCAGGGCGGCGAGGGCGTCCACCGGCCACGGCGGCTCACCGAGCCGCTCCCCCGCCTGCCCGGCCAGCTCCTCGAGCAGGTCGGCGTCGTCGCGCAGCAGGTCGGCGCTGCGGGCCAGTCCCGCAACGATCCCCGGGCCCAGCTGCTCCTCCAGCTCGGCGACCAGCCGCCGCGCCCGCACCCGCCGGTAGGCCGGGTCCTCGTTGTGCGGGTCGTCCCACGGCACGAGCCCCTGGGCCGCGCAGGCCTGCCGCGTCACCTGCCGGTCCACGTCGAGGAGGGGACGCAGCACGCGGCCGCGGGCACGCGGCATACCGGCCAGTGAGCGGACGCCGGAGCCGCGCGCCAGACCGAGGAGCACCTGCTCGGCCTGGTCATCCCGCGTGTGCCCCACCAGCAGGTATGCCGCGTGCTCGCGGTCCGCGACCGCGTCCAGTGCCGCGTACCTCGCCTCGCGCGCCCGCGCCTCGGGGCCACCCGGACGGTCGCCGGCCGGGACCTCGACGGGCACGAGGTGGACCGGGGCGAGGCCCAGGTCGCGGCAGGCGCCGGCGGCGCGCTCGGCGACCTCGCCGGAGTGCGGCTGCAGCCGGTGGTCGACGACGACGGCGCCGGCGCGGGAACCGAGCCGCGGCACGGTGAAGGCCGCCGCTGCGGCCAGGGCGAGGGAGTCGGCACCGCCGCTGCAGGCGACCAGCACGAGGGAGCCCGGCGCGAGGCCCGCGAGGGCCCGGCGCACGGCGACCCGGGTGCGGGCGACGGCAGGAGGCGGACCCGGCATACCGACATCGGAGGGGACGGACCGGTCAGCCGTGCACGCGGGCGACCCAGTCCCGCGGCTGCTCGATCTCGGTGGGCAGCGGCAGGGTCTCCGGGGAGGTCCAGACGGCATTGAAGCCGTCCACACCGACCTGCTCGGTGACCTCGCGGACGAAGCGGGCGCCGTCGCGGTACTGCCGCATCTTGGCGTCGAGGCCGAGGAGGCGGCGCAGCACCCGGTCGACCGAGCCGCTGCCGCGGCGGCGCACCTGGAAGCGCGCACGGATCTGCGCGACGGTGGGGATGACCTGCGGCCCCACGTCGTCCATGACCACGTCGGCGTGACCCTCGAGCAGCGACATCACCGCCGTGATCTTGGCCAGCTCGGCGCGCTGCTCGGGGCTGGCGAACAGGTCGACCAGGCCGTTGCCGGTGCCGCGCACCACGTCGGGGATGCTGCGGGCGATCTGCTGCAGCCGGGCCGGGAGCTGCTCGATGTCCGGGACGAGGTCGAGGGACAGGCGCCGGGCCGACTCGATGACGTGCTCGCGCAGCCACGGGACGGCGGTGAACTGCACCCGGTGGGTCTCCTCGTGCATGCACACCCAGAGCCGGAAGTCAGCGGGCACCACGTCGAGCTCGCGCTCGGTCTGCATGACGTTGGGGGCCACGAGCAGCAGCCGGGGGTTGCCCTGCGGGGCGATGTCGTACTGCCCCAGCACCTTGCCGGCGAGGAAGGCCATGAGCGCCCCGGCCTCGCCGCCGGTGACCTTGCCGCCCACCTTGCGGATGCCGGCCGTGGCCTGCCCCGGGTGCTTGGCGTCCTGCTTGGCCGTGATCTTGCGGATCACCGGGTCGAGCATCGACTGCAGCGAGTCGACGTTGGCGTCGATCCAGCCGGTGCGGTCGACGACCAGCACCGGGCTGCCGCCGTCGGGCGTCTGCAGGCGGGCGGTCTCGGCGACCGGCGTCTGCGAGCGCTGGGCCGCCTGGCGCAGGTCGCCGACGAGCTCGGCGATCTGGTCGGCGTTGGCCCTCGGGCCGGGCGGCACCAGGCGGCGCGCGGTCGCCTTGGCCATGCCCCAGTCCACGTAGCCGCGACCCGGGGCACCGGCAGCAGAGCCCTCGTCGGCCCGTGCAGAGCCCTCGTCGGCCCGTGCGTGACCCTCGTCGGCCCGTGCGTGCCCGCTGTCGTGCGCAGACGTCATGGGCCCACGCTACGGGACGCCCCGCCATCGCAAATCTCGGGAGTTTCCCCCCGATCTCGGGGCTCTCCCGCCGATCTCGGGACTTCCCTGCCGATCTCGTCACTTCCCCGCCGATCTCGGGACTTCCCCGCCGATCTCGGCACTTCGCCCCTGCGCAAACTCCCGAGATCTCTCGGGAAGTCCCTAGATCGCGTCAGCGGCGGCAGCCGCAGTCCGACAGCGTCCCGACGACGCGGTCGAGCGCGGCGCGGGTCTCGATCGGGTTCGCCGACTTGTTGGCGATGAGTGCGAAGACCAGCAGCCGGCCGTCGTGGTCGACGACCGTCCCGGCGAGCGCGCTGACCCCGGGCAGCGACCCGGTCTTGGCGCGGGCCGTGCCGGCGGCGTCAGCACCGCCCGGCAGGCGGAATCGGTCGTCGAGCGTGCCGTTGAGCCCGGCGACGGGGAGTTTGGCGACGACGTCGCGGAAGGCCGGCTCGTGGCCGTCGAGCGCGAGCCCGAGCACGTCGCCGATGACCCGCGGTGGGATGCGCGTTCCGTCGGACAGTCCACAGGAGTCGACGAGGTGGACACCACGGGTGTCGATGCCGAGCCGGTGCACGGTCTGCTGCACCCACTGGGCCGTCGCGCCGAAGGTTGCCGGCCGCCCGGCGTGCACGGCGGCGATCCGCGCGAGCTCCTCGGTGAGCGCGTTGTCGCTCTGTTGCAGCGCGTAGGCCAGCACGTCCTCCAGCCGCGCGGAGCGGACGGCGCCGAGGGTGGGCGCCCCCTGCGGTGCCCGGGCACGGGTCACCTCGCCGCGAACCCGGATGTGGTGACGGGCCAGCTGGGTGACGAAGACCCGGGCGGCGCTCATCGCGGTGTCCTTGGGGGCCGCGTGCACGTCGTCGGCCCGGTCCCTGGCCAGGCCGAGCGTGGTGACCGGGCCCACGTAGCCGTGGGCGATCACCGCGGGATCCCATCCGGGCGCGTAGGGCGCCCCGTCCGCGAAGGAGTCGTCCAGTTGCAGTCGGACCGAACCGATGCCCTTGTCGTGCAACGCGTTCGCGACCTGCCCGGCGAGCGTCGCGAGCCCGGCGTGGCCGACGACGGAGCTCGGGTCGCTGCGGCCGGGCGCGAGCAGGGTGTCCCCACCGGAGACCAGCACGATGTCGTGTGCGCCGCGCCCGCGGACCACGGTGGTGTCGAGCGTCCGGGCAAGGTCGAGCGCGCTGCTCACGGCTGCCGCGGTGAGCAGCTTGGTGTTCGAGGCGGGGGTCATCGGCCGGTTCGCCCGCACGTCGAGCAGGTGTCGCCCGGTCACCCCGTCGCGGATGGTGGCGCCGACCAGGCCGCCCAGGCGGGGGTCGCGGAGCTCCGCGCCGAGGGCGTGTCGCAGCCCGGCGGTCGTGGGGATCGGGGCGGCGGTCGCAGCCTCGCCCGGTCCATCGGCCGGCACCAGCGCCGGCGCACCGGCGACGTCGGGGACGGGACCGTGCACGACGCGCTGCCCGGGGGCGGGGGCACTCCTTCCGGCGCGGGCGTCGGCACTGGGCGCGGCGGACGCGCGGGTGAGGATCCCGGGGACCTTGTCGTAGATGTCGAGCGTGGCGTAACCGGCCAGTGCGAGCACGAGGACGAGGACGACCGTGAGGACCACGGGCAGTCGGCGCACCCAAGCCCCCTTTCCGCCGGTCCGAGGTCATACGCGACACTTGCGGTCGAGCCTAGGACACGCCGCAACTCGCCGGCGACACAACTCTGAAGGGGCCGCACATGCAGTTCGACGTCACCATCGAGATCCCGCAGGGACAGCGCAACAAGTATGAGGTCGACCACAAGACCGGGCGGATCCGGCTGGACCGCATGCTGTTCACGTCGACCCGCTACCCCTCCGACTACGGCTACATCGAGGACACCCTCGGTGAGGACGGCGACCCGCTCGACGCGCTGGTGCTCCTGGAGGAGCCGACCTGGCCCGGCTGCCTCGTCGCCGCGCGCCCGATCGGGATGTTCCACATGCGCGACGAGGCTGGTGGCGACGACAAGATCCTCTGCGTGCCGGCGGGCGACCCTCGGCAGGCCCACATCACCGAGCTGGAGCACATCAGCGAGTTCGACCGCTTGGAGATCCAGCACTTCTTCGAGGTCTACAAGGACCTCGAGCCGGGCAAGTCGGTCGAGGGAGCGCACTGGGCCGGCCGCGCCGAGGCCGAGCGGATCGTGCAGCAGGCGGTGCAGCGCGCCAAGGACAGCGGCTTCACCACCGCCCGGTGGCCCGGGCCGCACCTCGGCCACACCGAGGGCTGAGAGGGCCGAGAGGGCGCCCGCGAAGGGTCAGTGACCGCCGAGGAAGCGTGACATCCCCCGGGCGATGAGGCTGGGCCGGCCGGTGGCACGCTCCTCCTGGTCGGCCAGCCGCATGACCTGGAAGCTGGCGTTGATCTCGAGCCAGCGCAACGGTTCGGGCTCCCACCGGGGCGAGCGGTGGTTGACCCACGGCAGGTCGACCAGTTCGCTGCGCTGGCCCGTCACCAAGTCGGCGAGCGTGCGGCCCGCGAGGTTGGTGGTCGTCACCCCGTCACCGACGTAGCCCCCGGCCCAGCCGGTGCCGCTGCGACGGTCGAACCCGACGGAGGCGGTCCAGTCCCGGGGCACCCCGAGACAGCCGCCCCACGCGTGGGTGAACCGCGCACCGTGCAGGGCTGGGAAGAGGTCCACCAACGTGCGGCGGAGGGTGGCGAAGACGCGCTCGTCCACGTCGTAGGACCCCTTGATGTCGGAGCCGAAGTGGTATGGCGCCCCACGGCCGCCGAACACGATCCGCCCGTCCGCGGTGCGCTGGCCGTAGATGATGAGGTTGCGCTGGTCGGTGAACGTCGGTCGATCGGCGAGTCCCACCTGTTCCCAGACGGATTCGGGCAGCGGCTCGGTGGCGACGATGAGGGAGTAGATGGGCACCACCTCCCGCTCGAGTCCGGCCAGGGTCGGGGTGTAGCCCTCGGTGGCCCGCAGGATCGCGTCGGCCCGCACCGTGCCCATGGGCGTCTCGACGCGGCCGGGAGCGATGGAGCGGACGGCGGTCCCCTCGTAGATGCGCACTCCACGCCGCTCGACGGCGCGGGCCAGGCCCCGGACGAGCCGAGCCGGATGGATCCGGGCGCAGTGCGGCGTGAACGTGCCGCCCAGCACCTCGCTGGCCTGCGCGATGGACCGCGTCTCGTCGGCATCCAGCAGCCGCAGGTCCTCCTCGGTGTCACCCCAGCGGCGGGCCGCGGCGACGTCCGCGCGCGCCCGCTCGAGCTGGCCGGGACTGCGCGCGAAGCTCACCGTCCCGCCCTTGTGGAAGTGGGCGTCGATGCCTTCCTCCGCGCTGACCTTGGCGACCTCGTCGACGCTGGCCCGCATGTGGTCGGTGAGCCGCTTGGCGCCGTCCGCACTGGCTCCGGGGAGGTGCGCCAGCGCCGACCGTGAGGCGGGGAAGAGCGCCGACGCCCAGCCGCCGTTGCGGCCCGAGGCGCCGAATCCGGCGAACTCCCGCTCCAGCACGGCGATCCGCAGCGTCGGGTCGATCCGCGAGAGGTAGTAGGCGGTCCACAGGCCGGTGAAGCCCGCCCCCACGATCGCCACGTCGACGTCAGTCGGACCCGACAGTGCCGGGCGGCGGGTCAGGTCGTCCTCGCAGGTCTCCAACCAGAGCGAGATGTCGGAACCGGAGGTCATCGCACTCCCCACGCGTAGGTTTGCTTGTGCAGCCGGAGGTACATGAACGACTCGGTGCTGCGGACGCCCTCGATCACCCGGATCCGGTGCGACAGCAGCTCGAGCAGGTGTTCGTCGCTCTCGCAGACGACCTCCACCAGCAGGTCGAACGAGCCCGCGGTGATGGTCACGTAGTCGACCTCCGGCATCTCGGCCAGGCGGTCCGCGATGGGCTCGAGGTTGCCCTCGGCCCGGATGCCGATCATCGCCTGCCGGGCGAAGCCCAGCTGCAACGGATCCGTGACGGCCACGATCTGCATCACGCCGTGGTCGATGAGCTTCTGCACCCGCTGGCGCACGGCGGCCTCGGACAGCCCGACGGCCTTGCCGATCGAGGAGTAGGGCAGGCGACCGTCCCGCTGGAGCTGCTCGATGATCGCCTTGGAGACGTCGTCGAGGTGGAACGGGTGGCCGTTGCCGTTCCCATTCCCGTTGCCATGCCCGCGGCCGTGGGTTCCGCCCACCCGCGTGGAGCTGCCGTTGGTCTCGCCCGCCACGCCCCTCATCATGCCGGTCTCGTCATCGACGGGTCACCCCACACGCTTCCACGCCTCGGTCAGCACCGAGCGCAGGATCTGCTCCATCTCGTCGAACTGCGGCTGCTCGCAGATCAACGGCGGGGCCAGCTGGACCACCGGCTCGCCGCGGTCGTCGGCCCGGCAGTACAGGCCGGCGTCGAAGAGCGCGTGCGACAGGAAGCCGGCGAGCAGGTGCTCGCACTCCTCCTCGGTGAAGGTCTCCTTGGTCGCCTTGTCCTTGACCAACTCGATGCCGTAGAAGTACCCGTCGCCGCGGACGTGACCGACGATGGGCAGGTCGAGCAGCTTCTCCAGGGTCTGCCGGAACGCCGCCTCGTTGGCCTGCACGTGCTCGTTGATGCCCTCGCGCTCGAAGATGTCGAGGTTGGCCATCGCCACCGCAGTGGAGACAGGGTGCCCGCCGAAGGTGTAGCCGTGGTAGAAGACGTTGCCCTTGCCGAACGGCTCGAACAGCTTGTCGGAGGCGATCATCGCGCCGAGCGGGGCGTAGCCGGACGTGATGCCCTTCGCACAGGTGATGATGTCCGGCTGGTAGCCGTAGCGCTCCGCGCCGAACATGTGGCCCAGGCGACCGAACGCGCAGATGACCTCGTCACTCACGAGGAGCACGTCATACTCGTCGCAGATCTCGCGCACCCGCTGGAAGTAGCCGGGCGGCGGCGGGAAGCATCCACCGGAGTTCTGCACCGGCTCCAGGAAGATCGCGGCCACCGAGTCCGGGCCCTCGTTCTCGATCGCCACGGCGATCTGGTCGGCGGCCCAGCGCCCGAACGCCTCCGGGTCGTCGCCGTGGATCGGCGCCCGGTAGAAGTTGGTGTTCGGCACCCGGAAGGTGCTCGGCACCAAGGGCTCGTAGGGCATCTTCAGGTCCGGCAGACCGGTGATCGACAGGGCGCCCTGGGTGGTGCCGTGGTAGGCGATCGACCGGGACAGCACCTTGTGCTTGGTCGGCTTGCCGGTGAGCTTGAAGTACTGCTTGGCCAGCTTCCACGCCGACTCCACCGCCTCGCCGCCACCGGAGGTGAAGAAGACGCGGTTGAGGTCGCCCGGGGTGTAGGTCGACAACCGCTGCGCCAGCTCGACCGCGTTGGGGTGCGCGTAGGACCAGATCGGCATGAAGCCGAGCTGACCGGCCTGTCGCGCCGCCGCCTCGGCGAGCTCGGTGCGCCCGTGCCCGAGCTGGCTGACGAACAGTCCGGCGAGGCCGTCGAGGTAGCGCCGCCCGTGCGAGTCGTAGAGGTAGGCGCCCTCGCCGCGGACGATGATCGGCACCTCGTGGTCGTCGTAGGACGCCATGTTGGTGAAGTGCATCCACAGGTGGTCGCGAGCCGCCTGCTGGAGCGCCGCGTTGGCAGTGTCTTGGAGGTCGAGCGAAGCGTCGATGGCCATGGGAGCCATGGTGCCCATCACAACGCACTTTGGCAAGGGAATCAGTCGAGACTCTTGACAGACACCGCCGGATAGATCGTTGAATGGACTCCTCACCTACGGATTCCGTATGTCGATCCTCACGCCGTCCATTTCCCTACCCAAGGAGCCCCATGCCCCCCGCTGAACCTCGCGGCTCCTCCGACGTCGCCGCTGCACCCTCTCGCGGCTCCTCCGACGTCGCCGACGTGGTCTTCACCCGTGGACGCGTCTTCTGCGGCGACCCCGCACGCCGGTTCGCCACGGCGGTGGCCGTGCGCGGCGACCGGATCCTCGCGGTCGGGCACGGCGAGGTGGAGGAGCTGATCGGCCCGCGCACCGAGGTGGTCGATCTCGCCGGCCGCCTGCTCGTCCCCGGCATCCAGGACGCGCACCTGCACCCCGTGCAGGGCGGGCTCGAGCGCCTGCGCTGCGACCTCACCGGCCAGGAGACGCGCGAGGACTGCCTCGCCCAGGTCAAGCGGTATGCCGGAGCTCACCCGGGTGCCGAGTGGATCCTCGGGGGCGGGTGGCCGATGGCGGCCTTTCCCGGCGGCACGCCCACGGCCGAGGACCTCGACCTGGTCGTCCCCGACCGGCCGGCGTTCCTGCCCAACCGGGACCACCACGGCGCCTGGGTGAACTCCCTCGCCCTACGACTCGCCGGGATCGACGAGGGCACCCCGGACCCGGCGGACGGGCGGATCGAGCGTGACGACCGGGGACGCCCGACCGGCACCCTGCACGAGGGGGCCATGGACCTGGTCGGGCGCCTCGTCCCCGAGCCCACCCCCGAGGAGCTCCTCGCCGGGCTGCTCGAGGCCCAGCGCTACCTGCACTCCTTGGGAATCACCGGCTGGCAGGACGCGCTGCTCGGCACCTACGCCAACCTGACCGACGCCTCCGGCGCCTACCTCGCCGCCGACGCCGACGGCCTGCTGACCGCCAAGGTCGTGGGCGCGCTGTGGTGGCGCCGGGACCGCGGCCTGGAGCAGGTGGCCGAGCTCGTCGAGCGGCGCGACTCGCTGTCCGGCGGCCGCCTGCGGCCGACGAGCGTGAAGATCATGCAGGACGGGGTGGCCGAGAACCACACCGCCGGGATGCTCGAGCCCTACCTCGACCACCACGGCTGCCCGGGCCACAACCGCGGGCTGTCCTTCGTCGACCCCGAGCTGCTGCGGGAGGCGGTGCCGCAGCTCGACGCGGCCGGCTTCCAGGTGCACGTCCACGCCATCGGCGACCGGGCGGTGCGGGAGGCGCTCGACGCGATCGAGGCGGCGCGCGACCGCAACGGGCCCCACGACCTGCGGCACCACCTCGCCCACATCCAGGTCGTGCACCCCGATGACCTCCCCCGCTTCCGGGCACTCGGCGTGGTCGCCAACATGCAACCGTTCTGGGCGGTCCACGAGCCGCAGATGGACGACCTCACCATCCCGTTCCTCGGCCAGGAGCGGGCCGGCTGGCAGTACCCGTTCGGTGCCCTGCTGGCCAGCGGCGCCACCCTGGCCGGCGGCAGCGACTGGCCGGTGACCACGCCGGACCCGTGGCAGGGCATCCACGTCGCCGTGAACCGCACGCCGCCGGAGGACCCGAGTGCCCGGCCCCTGCTGCCTCGGCAGGCGATCGACGCGACGGCCGCGCTGACGGCGTACACGGCCGGGTCGGCATACGTGAACCATGCAGACGAGTGCGGCACCATCGCCTCGGGCAAGGCCGCCGACCTCGTCCTGCTCGACCGGGACCCGCTCGCCGGGCCGGTCGAGGAGCTCGCCGCCACCAGGGTGCTGGCGACCTACGTCGACGGGCGACTCGTCCACGAGGCAGGTCGTCAGTGATCCGGTCGTTGGGCGACGAAAAGCGTTGCAAATTCGTCAACCCTCTAGCGATTTCCGTTGTCGGCGGCTACGTTGACCTCGTCATCAGCCGGGAAGGAAGACCCTCATGAGCTCAACCGACCGAGACCCCCAGCAGCCGGACGCACCACAGGTGGATCCCGTCCTGCTCCGGGGCCTGACGATGCCCCGGCTGTCCCGCCTGAGCCGGCGTGACGTGCTCCGCATGGCCGGCGTCGGAGGAGCGGCCGTGGGGGCGGGCGCACTGCTGTCCGCCTGCAGCGTCGGTGGCCAGGGCACCCAGTCGGCCGGCGGCACCGGCAGCACCGGCGCGGGCGGGGCGACCAGCAGCGCCTCCGCCCAGGACGCGGTGCAGGCCTACTGGGCCGACAAGAAGAAGACCGGTCAGCTGACGTGGGCCAACTGGCCGCTCTAC
Source organism: Segeticoccus sp. (assembly GCF_035708005.1). Lineage (NCBI taxonomy): Bacteria > Bacillati > Actinomycetota > Actinomycetes > Micrococcales > Intrasporangiaceae > Segeticoccus > Segeticoccus sp. The sequence goes on from NZ_DASSTI010000020.1 coordinate 28,846, forward strand.
ATCGACACCGCGGGCAAGGGCAAGCACCCCTCCCTCGACCAGTTCGAGAAGCAGAGCGGCATCAAGGTCGCCTACCGCGAGGACATCCAGGACAACCCCTCCTTCTTCGCCAAGATCCGCCCGACCCTGCAGGCCGGGCAGTACACCGGCTACGACCTGGCCGTCATCTCGGACGGGCAGGTGCTCACCCGGCTGATGGCCCTGGGCTACCTCGTCCCGCTGGACCACAGCCAGCTGCCGAACTTCGCGAAGTACGCCGGCGCGAAGTACAAGGACCCCGACTACGACCCCGGCAACCGCTACACGATCCCGTGGCAGGCCGGCTTCAGCGGACTCGCCTACAACCCGGACAAGGTCGGGCGCGAGATCACCAGCTACGAGGACCTGCTCGACCCCAAGTTCAAGGGCAAGATCGGCATGTTCGGCGATGCCGGCGAGCTCGGCAACGCGGCGATGTTCGCGCTCGGCATCGACGCCGTGCACTCCACCGAGGCCGACTGGAAGAAGGCGGCCGCCTGGCTGGAGAAGGTCAAGCCCAACGTGCGCAAGTACTACGAGCAGGACTACGTGCAGTCGCTCGTCAACGGCGACATCTGGGTGACGCAGGCCTGGTCCGGCGACATCTTCCAGAGCAACCTGTCGGGCTCGAACCTCAAGTTCGTCATCCCCAAGGAGGGCGGTCTGCTCTGGACCGACAACTTCCTGATCCTCAAGTACGCCAAGCACCCGGTCGATGCCCTGATGCTGATGGACTACTACTACCAGCCGAAGGTCGCGGCCGAGGTCGCCGAGTGGGTCAACTACGTCACGCCGGTGCCCAAGGCCCAGCAGGTCGTGCTCCACGAGGCCTCCAAGGCCAAGGGCAAGGACGCCAAGGACCTGCGCCAGCTGGCGCACAGCTACGCGGTGTTCCCGACGCCGAAGACCTACGCCACCGTGTCGACCGGCCGCACCCTCAAGCTCGACGAGATCGACACGTTCAACTCCATCTTCGAGCCCATCTTCCAGTCCTGACCGACCACCGACCCGACCGATCCCTCACCCCCCAGTTCCCACCGCAGCAACGCACCGGAGGTAAGAGAACATGACGACGACGGCCGCGACCGGCACCCGCGTGGTCCGCAACTTCGTGGGCGGCAAGTCCGTCGACGCCCTCAGCGGGCGCACCGCGCCCCTGATCGACCCCACCACCGGCGAGGAGATGGCACAGGCGCCGGTGTCCGGCCCCGAGGACGTCGACGCGGCGATGACCGCGGCCGCGGGCGCGTTCCCCGGCTGGCGCGACGCCACCCCCGGCGAGCGCAGCCTGGCGCTGTTCCGCCTCGCGGACGCCCTCGAGGCCCGCGTCGACGACCTGCTCGACGCCGAGTGCCTCAACACCGGCAAACCGCGGGAGGTGACGCTCGCCGAGGAGGTGCCGATGATGCTGGACCAGATCCGCTTCTTCGCCGGAGCCGCCCGCGTGCTCGAGGGCCGGTCGGCTGGTGAGTACATGGCGGGGCACACGTCCTTCATCCGCCGGGAGCCGATCGGCGTCTGCGGCCAGGTCACGCCGTGGAACTACCCGATGATGATGGCGGTCTGGAAGTTCGCCCCCGCCCTCGCTGCCGGCAACACCGTCGTGATCAAGCCCTCCGACACGACGCCGATGTCGACGGTGCTCATGGCCGAGATCGCGGCAGAGTTCCTGCCCGCCGGTGTCTTCAACGTCATCTGCGGCGACCGGGACACCGGCCGGGCCGTGGTGGAGCACCCGATCCCGGACATGGTGTCGGTCACCGGTTCCGTGCGCGCCGGGATGGAGGTCGCCACCTCGGCCGCGCGTGACCTCAAGCGCACGCACCTCGAGCTGGGTGGCAAGGCCCCGGTCGTCGTGTTCGACGACGCGGACCTCGAGGCAGCGGTCGAGGCGATCGGCGGCGCGGGCTACTTCAACGCCGGGCAGGACTGCACCGCGGCGACCCGCGTGCTTGCCGGCCCCCGGGTCCACGACGACTTCGTCGCCGCGCTCGCCGAGGAGGCCAAGCGCACCCGCACCGGGGCCGACGCCGGTGCGGACGCGGCATACGGGCCGTTGAACAACGCCAACCAGCTCGCCCGGGTGAGCGGGTTCATCGACCGGCTGCCCGACCACGCGTCCCTGCGGGCCGGCGGTAGCCGGGTGGGTGACGCGGGCTACTTCTACTCGCCCACGGTCGTCTCCGGGCTCCGCCAGGACGACGAGGCGGTCCAGGACGAGATCTTCGGCCCGGTCATCACCGTGCAGCAGTTCACCGACGAGGCGGAGGCGCTGCGCTGGGCCAACGGCGTGAAGTACGGCCTCGCCAGCAGCGTCTTCACCAAGGACCACGGCCGGGCGATGCGGATGGCCAAGGGCCTGGACTTCGGCTGCGTGTGGATCAACACGCACATCCCGATCGTTGCGGAGATGCCGCACGGCGGGTTCAAGCACTCGGGCCACGGCAAGGACCTGTCGATGTACAGCCTCGAGGACTACACCCGCATCAAGCACGTGATGAGCAACATCGAGGCCTGACCACATGAGCACCACGATGGAGACGCCGATGCCCCAGAGCGACGCAGCGCTGCCGGAGCGCCCTCCCGGACCGGACACGGCCATCGAGCTGTCCGGCGTCGTCAAGGACTACCAGTCCCGCAGGGGCGAGGGATTCCGTGCCGTCCAGAACCTCGACCTCACCATCGGGGCCGGCGAGTTCTTCTCGCTGCTCGGCCCGTCGGGCTGCGGCAAGACGACGACGCTGCGGATGATCGCCGGCTTCGAGGAGGCGACCGAGGGCCGGGTGCTGCTCTACGGGCAGGACGTGACCACCACTCCCCCGAACAAGCGCGACGTGAACATGGTCTTCCAGAGCTATGCGCTCTTCCCGCACATGGACATCTTCAGCAACGTGGCCTTCGGGCTGCGTCGCCACAAGGTGCCCAAGGAGGAGATCAGGGCGAGGGTGCAGGAGGCGCTGGAGATGGTCGAGATGGGCGACCTCGGCAAGCGCCGGCCGACCCAGCTGTCCGGTGGGCAGCAGCAGCGCGTCGCGCTGGCCCGGGCGCTGGTCAACCGACCGCGAGCGCTCCTGCTCGACGAGCCCCTCGGCGCCCTCGACCTCAAGCTGCGCCAGACCATGCAAATCGAGCTCAAGCGGATCCAGCGGGAAGTCGGCATCACGTTCGTCTACGTCACGCACGACCAGGGCGAGGCGCTGACGATGTCCGACCGGGTCGCCGTGATGAACCGCGGCCGGATCGAGCAGCTCGGGACGCCGGAGGAGATCTACGAACGTCCGGCCACCAAGTTCACCGCCGGCTTCATCGGCACCTCCAACATCCTGGCGGGGCAGGTGGACCGCCTCGACGGGGACCACGCGGTGCTCGACTACGGCGACAGCGGCCGGGTACTCGTGCCGCGGCGCCTGCCCGTGGCCACCGGCGACCGGATCGAGCTCACCGTCCGGCCCGAGAAGATCAGTCTCGTGGACGAGCCACTGCCGCGCGGATGTGCCCTGCGCGGCAGCGTCAAGGAGGTCGTCTACCTCGGGACGTCGACGAACTACACGGTCGCCACCGCGGCCGGCTCGGACGTCGTGGTGTTCCAGCAGAACAGCGCGACCTTCCGTGGGCACCTGGGCCGGGGCGACGACGTGTGGCTGTCGTGGGAGCCCGACCACTCCTACCTGCTCACCGATTCCGGAGCCGGCCCGCGCGCGGCGGCGCTCGAGGACTCCACGACGGCCGGCTGACAGGAGCGACATGAGGAACCGACTCGGAGCGCGGCTGACCCCCTACGCGCTCGTCCTTCCCGGTGGTCTGTGGATCGCGATCTTCTTCGTGATCCCGATCCTGGTGATGCTCAACATGTCCACGATGAGTGGTGGGCTGATCCAGGGATTCCAGCAGACGCTGGACATCGGCAACTACGCGCACGTGCTCGACCTGTACCACGAGCAGTTCGTCCGCTCGCTCATCTACGGGCTCATCACCACGGTGGCGACGATCTGCATCAGCTACCCGGTCGCCTACTACATCTCCTTCCACGGCGGTTCCCGCAAGCCGACCTTCCTCTTCCTGCTGCTGCTGCCGTTCTTCGTGACGTTCGTGCTGCGCACGCTGGCGTGGGAGTTCCTGCTCTCCGACGACGGCCTGCTGCTCGGGCCACTGCACGACATCGGGCTGGTCCCCTCGGACTTCCACGTGCTGGCCACGAGCTTCGCAGTGATTGCCAGCCTGACCTACTACTCCGTGCCCTTCATGGTGCTGCCCATCTACGTCGGGCTCGAACGGATCAACCGCGAGGTGCTCGAAGCCGCCGGCGACCTCTACGCCAGCAAGACCCAGACCTTCCTCAAGGTCGTCTTCCCCATGTCACTCTCCGGCGTCTTCGCCGGCGTGCTCCTCACGTTCGTGCCGGTGACCTCCGACTACGTGAGCGCCTCGATCCTGGGTGGCACCGGACAGGTCATGATCGGCAACATCATCGAGACGCTCTACATCTCCAACAGCGACTACCCGAACGCCTCCGCGTTGTCGTTCGTCCTGATGGCCGTGCTGCTCATCGGCATCTTCGCCTACGCCAAGGCCCTCGGCACCGAGGACGTCATGGAGGTGAGCGCGGCATGAGCACCATGGCCCCCTCACCCACCCGCACGAGCCCGGGCGGCACCGAGCGGCCCCGCGCCCGCCGCCGCCCGAAGCGCAAGGGCACGCTGCTGCGCACCTACACGTGGGCGGTACTGGCGTGGATGTTCCTGCCGATCCTGGTCATGGCGGTGTTCGGCTTCAACGACACCACCAGTCGCTACAACTTCCGGTGGCAGGGCTTCACGCTGCGGTGGTGGGAGAACGTCTTCGCGATCCCGAACCTGACCGAGGCGCTGGTGAACTCGTTCACCATCGCCGTCATCGTCACGATCGTTGCGGTGCTGCTCGGCACCCCGATGGGGATGGCGCTCGGGCGCTACCGCTACCGCGGACGGGGCTTCACCGACCTGGTCCTGTTCGCGAACATCGCCGCCCCCGAGATCGGGCTGGGCGCTGCCCTGCTGTCGCTCTACCTCACCATCGGGATCCCCCGCGGCTACTGGACGATCGTCATCGCCCACGTGATGTTCACCATCCCGTTCGTGGCCATCACGGTCCGCGCGCGCATGGCCGGCCTCGACACCTCGCTGGAGGAGGCCGCCCGCGACCTGGGCTCCGGGCCGTTCACCACGTTCCGGCTGGTGACCCTGCCGCTGATCGTGCCCGGTGTGCTGGCCGGCGGTCTGCTCGCCTTCGCCCTGTCGATCGACGACTTCATCATCACGCAGTTCACTGCCGGGCAGACGCTCACCTTCCCGCTCTGGGTCTGGGGGGCGAGCCGCCTCGGTGTGCCACCGCAGGCCGACGTCATGGGCACGATCATCTTCTTGGTGGGCGTGCTGCTGGCGGTGCTCGGCGGCGTGGCCGCGAAGCGACGGGACTGATTCGATGACCACCTCCACCGGCGGCACCTGGCCCGCCGAGGCACTCCGCCATGCCGAGCCGTCGGTCTTCTGGCTCGACGACCCCGCCGCGCCGGAACCCCTGCCGCCGTTGGAGGGCGCCACGCGGACGGACCTGCTCGTCGTCGGCGGCGGGTATGCCGGCCTCTGGACCGCCTTGCGCGCCAAGCAACGCGACCCCTCCCGGGACGTCGTCCTCATCGAGGCGGAGACGTGCGGCCACGCCGCAAGCGGACGCAACGGCGGCTTCTGCGCCGCCAGCCTGACGCACGGCTTCGGCAACGGCCTGGCCCGCTGGCCGGAGGAGATGCCCACCCTCGAGCGCCTCGGCATGGAGAACCTCGAGGGCATCGCGGAGACGGTGGAGCGCTACGGGATCGACTGCCACTTCGAACGCACCGGCGAGCTCGCCGTGGCCACCGAGCCCTACCAGCTCCCGGAGCTGGCGGAGGCGTTCGCGGCCATGAAGGAGGCCGGTGCCGACGTCGAGCTGCTGGACGCCGAGGGCACCCGTGCGCTGGTCAACTCCCCCACCTATCGCGGGGCGATCTGGGACCGGACCGGCTGCGCCATGGTCGAACCCGGGCACCTGGCGTGGGGGCTGCGGCGGGCGTGTCTCGAGGAGGGCGTGCGCCTCCACGAGCACACCCCTGCCCTGGAGCTGAACCGCCACGGCCAGTCGGTGCGGGTGCGCACCCGCACCGGGTCGGTCACCGCCCGGCGGATCGCGCTGGCCACGAACGCCTATCCCTCGCTGCTGCGACGGAACCGGTTGATGACGGTGCCGGTGTACGACTACGTCCTCATGTCCGAACCGCTCACTGCCGAGCAGCGTCAGGCGGTCGGGTGGACCGGGCGCCAGGGCGTCGGCGACAGCGCCAACCAGTTCCACTACTACCGGCTCACCCGCGACGACCGGATCCTGTGGGGCGGGTACGACGCCGTCTACTACTACGGCAGCGGCCTCGGGCCATCCCTGGAGCAGCGTCAGGCCACGTTCGAGCGGCTCAGTGAGCACTTCTTCGCGACGTTCCCCCAGCTCGAGGGGGTGCGCTTCACCCACCGCTGGGGCGGAGCCATCGACACGTGCACCCGCTTCTCCGCGTTCTTCGGCACCGCGCTCGACGGGCAGGTCGTCTACGCCGCTGGTTTCACCGGTCTGGGCGTCGGGGCGACGCGGTTCGCGGCGGACGTGATGCTGGACCTCGCCGACAGCCTCCAGACGCCACGGACGCAGTTGGAGATGGTGCGGCGCAGGCCGATGCCGTTCCCGCCGGAACCCTTGCGCTACGGGGCGATCCAGCTCACTCGCTGGTCCCTCGACCGGGCCGACCGCCACGCCGGCCGGCGCAACCTCTGGCTGCGGGCCCTGGACCGCCTGGGCCTCGGCTTCGATTCCTGAACCTTCCACCAACCACTGCACACCTCCCACCAACGACTGCACACCTTCCCCCAAACCACTCCACCACGAAGGGCGCCTCGCCGGTGGCGCGGCGCCCTCGTGGTGGGGAGCGGTTGGGGAGCTGGTCAGTGATGGCGGGGGGTCAGGGTCAGCCCACCCGTCCGGCATACGCCAGGAGGTTGGGCCGGTAGATGGACACAGGCCCCTGCACGCCGAGGCTGGGGTCGGCGGCCTCGATCATCTGGCCACCGCCGATGTAGAGCCCGACGTGGTAGATGTTGCTCGCCGACCCGCCGTAGCCGTAGAAGATCAGGTCGCCGGGCTGGGCCTCGCTGATCGGCACGTGGGTCGTCTCCGCCCACTGCGCACCGGTCCAGTGCCCGAGGTAGACGCCGGCCTGCTGCCACGCCATCATGGTCAGCCCTGAGCAGTCGAAGGCGTCGGGTCCGGCAGCGCCCCACACGTAGGCCTTGCCGACCTGCGCCCTGGCGTAGGAGATCACCGCACCGACCCCGGCAGCCGGGCCGGGAGGTGGCTCGGGCGCCGGGGGGGGCTCGGGTGCCGGCGGCGGCTCCGGGGCGGGCGGAGGCGGCGGAGCAGGGGCGGCCGTCGTGGTCTCCGGCGGAGGCGCCGGGGCGGCCGTGTGCGTCGGCTCCGGGGCCGGCGCGGCGACCGTCGTGGGGGCTGGTGCGGGCTGGTGGGTCCGCTGCTCGCGCTGGCGGGACCGCTCGGCCGCTCGCTGCTGGGCCGCCCGCTCTTCAGCGGCTCGCTGCTGGGCCGCGCGTTCCTCCGCGGCGCGTTGGGCGGCCGCCTGACGAGCGGCCTCCTGCTTGGCCTGCTCCTCCCGCTGCTGCTGCAGGATCCGCCGTCGGATCGCCTCCTGCTGGCGTCGCTCCTCCTCGGCGCGCAGGCCGGACTGGCGAGCCCGTTCCTTGGCCACGGAGGTCTTCCGCAGCTCGGCGAGCTGCCGGATCATCGCGTTCTGCTGGGACTGGATCTGTTGCGTCTCCTGGGCCGCCTGGGTCGCGCGACTGGTCGCGGTGTCCTTGGCCTGCGCCGCGGTCATCGCGGCCGCTTCCTGCTGGGCGCGGGCCTTGGCGGCCTGCCGTTCCAACGTCGAGGCCAGCTCGGCGGAGGCCGCCGCGTCCTGGAGCGTGCGGTTGCGGATCCCCCCGACGACGGACAGTGCGGAGGCGCGGTCGAGCACCGCCTGGGGACCGGCGTCGGAGAAGAACGCCTCCAGGCTGCCCAGGCTGCCGCCCTGCATGTAGGCGTCGGCCGCAAACCGGCCGACCTGCACCGAGGCCTCCTGCGCCTGCTGACGCGCCGTGGCCGCCTTGCCAGCGGCCTTCTGTGCCGCGGCCGTCCGCTGCTGCAGCTCCATCCGGGCGCCATTGAAGGCCTCCGCCGCCTGCTCCGCCTTCGCCTGCACGTGGGCCAGTCGGGTGTAGGAGTCCTGCAGCCGCTGCTCCACCCCTGAGATCTGCTGAGCCTTCGACTGCACTGCCGCCTTCGCCGCGGCAACCTCCTTGGCGGAGGGGTAGACGCGGTCGGCCCAGGCCGGCAGGGCGGGCGTGGCCACGGCGAGGGCCAGCGCCAGCCCGGTGGCACCAGCCACCAGACGGCGTGGGGACCGCTGAGGAGACGACACGGGACAACGCCTCTCGATCGGGGAACGTCGGCCGGTCGAGAGTAGGGCTGTTTCACCCCTCTGTGAACACCTGTCACAGAGGTCCCAAGCAGATCATGCGCCCCAGCGGCCTCCTGCAGGCTGCGACACGCCGAATCACACATATGTTTTTCCGCAGGTCAATCCGGACGCGGGCGGTTGAGCGCTCAACCACCGGGCTGATACATCACAAACTGATAACGGTTCGTGATATGGCCCAACCGAGAGGGAATTCGGCCGCCCGCGGCGGCTGCCCGCCCGTCCCGGACCTACCCGGTCAGGTGTGCAGGGCACCTGCCTTCAGCGCGGCATACCGCTCCGGGTCGTCGTGGAGCAGGCCGCGCCGCGCGCGCCGCCGGTAGCGCACGAGCTGGCACAGTCCCAGCCCCCAGGTGAGGTACTGGACGGCCATGGCGGGACGGAAGGAGTCGATGGTGTAGGTCCGTGGGCCTCCGGGCGCGACCCGGTCGAGCACGAAGCCGATGAGGAAGACCACGGTGAGCGAGGCGACGAAGCCACCGACGTTGACGATTCCCGTGGCGCTGCCGATGCGGGCCGGTGGGTTGAACGTGCGCGCCAGGTCGAACCCGACCATCGAGCCGGGGCCGCCGATGGCGGTCACCACGACAAGGACGACGAGCAGCCACAGCGGCGCCCGCCCGGGCCAGAGCAGGACCACGCCCCACACCGTCATGATCGCGAGGACGATTCCGAGCACCAAGGTGGAGCGCGAGAACGGGTGGTGGGCCACGAACTGGGCCACGAGCGGGCTGGTGACCACGGTGGTCACGACCATGAGCATCAGCAGGTTGCTCGCCGTTGCTGCCGACAGCCCCTCCCCCGAGACCAGGAACGGGAAGCCCCAGAGCAGGGCGAAGACGTTGGCACCGAACTGGGTCGAGAAGTGGGTCCACAGCCCGAGCCGGGTCCCGGGTTGGCGCCAGCTGGCGCGCAGCGCCCGCCCCACCTCGCGCACCTTGAGCTGCTCGCGCCGGTGGTCGGCATACGGGGAGTCCTTGACGATCACGACGAGCACGACGGCGAGGAGGACGCCGATGCTGGAGGCCAGGAGGAACGAGGTCGTCCAGCCGAGCCCGTGCAGGGCCGCCGACAGCGGCCGGGCCGCGAGGAGCGCCCCGAGCTGCCCGAACAGGCCGGTGAGCTGGGTCACCATGGGCGTGCGCGCCGGCGGGAACCACAGGGCGACGATCCGCATCAGGCTGATGAAGACCATGGCGTCGCCCATGCCGACGAAGAAGCGGGCGACGAGCCCACCGGCATAGCTGCTCACGAAGGCGAAGGCGGCCTGGGCGGCCGTCATCATCAGCAGACCGGTGAGGATCAGCCGCTTGGAACCGACCCGGTCCAGGATCGCCCCGACGGGGATCTGCATGGCGGCATAGACCGCCAGCTGCAGCATCGTGAACGTCGCCAGCTGCGCGGAGCTGATGTGGAAGCGGTGTGCCGCCAGCAGCCCCGCGACGCCGAGCGAGCTGCGGTGGAACACGGCCAGCACGTAGACGGCCAGCGCCGCCGCCCACACCACCCAGGCGCGACGGCCACCGAGGGAGAAGCGCAGCGCGGGGTCGACCGAACGGCGGTCGCCCCCGACGTGCTGGATCGCAGCGGTCACCGCACACCCTGGGCCTGCTGCCGGGCGACCTCGAGGTGGCCCTTGATCGCGGCGAGGAAGTCGCTCTTGGTGCCCTCCTCCAGGAGGCTGATGAGCTCACCGTGCTGCCGGACCGCTCGATCCATCCGCGTCCGCGAGACGCGCATCGCCGAGCTGGTGACGCAGAGCTGCCGTTCGCGGAGCATGCGGTACTGCTTGGTCAGGATCAGGTTGCCGGCCGCGGCGACGATCTCCTCGTGGAACGAGCGGTCCGCCTCACTGAAGCCGGCGACGTCGTCGCTCGTGCGCGCCCCCTTCATCACCTTGAGGTGCTCCTTGAGCCGCTCCACCAGGTCGTGGCGGCGCGACCAGGCGCGTCCCGCGGCCCAGACCTCGATCACCTCGCGGGCCTCCAGCACGTCCCGCGCCTCGTCCGCCGACACCGGTATGACGAGTGCTCCCTTCTTCGGGTAGAGGGCCACCAGGCCCTCCACCTCCAGCCGCAGAAGAGCTTCGCGGATCGGGGTGCGCGAGACGCCGAGCTCCTCGGCGACGTCACCTTCGGTGACCAGGACGCCGGGAGCGATGCTCCCGTCGAGGATCCCGGTCTTCAGGTGGCTATAGGCACGTTCGGCGGCTGAGGGCAGGCGCGTGGAGCTTGCAGACATGATGTATCTATCATAGATGCAAGGCTCGGCTGTGGGCGAATCGGCCGCGTGACGTGCGGCTGCGCCAGCTGGGCGGACCCGCCGGCGGCGGAAGCTCGTGGTGCCGGGCCAGCCGTTTTGCGAAAACACCTCCACTGCGGCCCTGGCCGAGGCACCATCAGGGGTAGAGGTCCGGCGGCCGGGGGCGGGCGGCCCCGGACCTCTCGACACAGGGTTCCGGGCGCAGATCGCACGAGAGGGGAGCATGCAGCGGGGACGACGGGTCGGCCAGGTGGGCCGGACGCGCCGGACACGATTTGTCTTTTCTTTACCTTTTCTTGAAGAAGTGCTGGTGTTCCCCTTACCTGTGCTCTAGAGTCCGGAGATGACGCCGGGGGGCGTCTGGCGACCGGGGGGTCCTGTCGTCACCACACCTAGCGCAGGGGGAAACCATGCGTGCACGCAGTGCCACCCGTCGACGCCGCACGGCGGTCACGCTCGGGACCGTTGTCGCGCTCGCGGGTCTCGGGACGATGGTCGTCGGCGTGGGCGCAGCCAACGCCGCTGGCCCTCCCTACAACGGTGAGCCGCTCGTGACGAAGGTGCTTGTGTGCCATGCCACGAGCTCGCACACGAATACGTGGGTGCTGACCGACATCAGCGTGAACTCGGTGTTCAGCTCCAGCGTCGGGTCGTCCGACATCGTGCCCTCGTTCTGGTACGAAGAGAACCAGCAACCGACGTACTTCCCGGGATGGAACTGGGAGGGCCACCAGACGGCCTATGCCGCCTGCCAGCCCAAGGTACAGCCGGATCCCGGAAGCAGCGACCCCGGTTCCAACCCGACCGGCAGCCCCACCACGGCGCCGACCTCGAGTCCCACGAGCGACCCCTCGGACAGTGCCACCGGGGCTCCGACGGACAATACGACCGGCGACCCCTCGGACAGTCCCACCGGCCAGCCGACCGACGATCCGACCTCGGATCCCACGGGCGAGCCCACCGACGGCCCCACGTCAGGTCCGACGGACAACCCGACCGGCCAGCCGACCTCGCAGCCGAGCGACGAGACCACCTCCAGCCCGACCGGTGAGCCGACGTCCAGCACGACCGGCCAGCCGAGCGACCCCAGCACGTCACCCAGCGAGACCACCTCGCCCACGGAGCAGCCGAGCACGCCCACCGACCCGACGTCGCCCACGGGAGACCCCTCGGACAACCCCACCGGGGAGCCCACGTCGAACCCGACGGACGAGCCGACGTCACCGTCCGACCCGAGCCACCCGGGCAAGACCCCGACCGACCAGCCGACGACGACCCCGACGGGTGAGCCGACGTCACCGTCCGACCCGAGCCACCCGGGCAAGACGCCGTCGTCCACGCCCTCGCCCAGCTCGAGCGACCCCTCGTCCGCTCCCGTGAGCGGCCCGAAGCCGCCGCAGGGCCCCAAGGTTCCCCGGGTCGTGCAGACCGACGGCGGTCCCCTGGCCACCGGCGGCTCGCCGGGCCTGCTGCTCGGCGGGCTGGCCATGACCGTCGGTGGTGTCGGACTCGCCGGGGCCTCTCTGCGCCGTCGCGACACGACCGAGTGAGCGACGCCGGCCATGGTTCGCCGATCCTGGCCGGCTCTGCTCCTCGCCGCACTGCTCCTCGTGGGCGGGGTGTTCGCTGCCCTCGTCGGCACCGGACTGCTCGGCGCCTCCGCGACGCCCTCGGGCTACGTGAGTCCCTCGTCGATCGCGACCGCGCCGAGCAACACCTCCACGAGCCGGGCGCCGGCGAGCAGGGCCTCCGCAGCAGGCCCCGTCCGCACGCGGAGCAGCTCACCGAGTCCGAGCAGCCCTGCGCCGCAGTCGAGCTCGTCCAGCGCCCGACCTACACCACGCACGTCGCCGCGGAGCACCGCGCCGTCCCCCACGGCCGCCGCCCCGCGCCTCAGCAGCACGGCAGCGCCGGAGGGCAGCCCGGTCCACGTGCGGGTGGCCAGCGCCGCGGGACGTGACCTGGTTGAGGCGCCGCTGCAACCGGCCTACCTGAACCGGGACCAGGCACTCGAGCCGGTGGCCGGTCGCGCCGGCTGGTACGCGGAAGCGGGCTGGCCGCGGCCCGGGTTCCCCGGCTCGTCGATCGTCGTGGGGCACGTGAGCTGGAACGGAGTGCCCGACGTGTTCTGGAACCTTCCCCGGGTGCGCCCCGGCGACCGGGTCACGGTCGACTACAGCAGTGGCGAACGCGTTCGCTTCGTCGTCACCCGATCGGCTGCCCTGAGCAAGAAGGCCGTGCCGCAGGACCACTCCATCTGGCAGCCGGGCGCCCGACAGCCGGAGATCCGGCTCATCACCTGTGACCCGGCAACTCCCGTGGTGGGAGGGCACTTCGTCGGCAACTGGGTGGTCTGGGGAGCCCGCGACTGAGGCCGCCGCCCTCGCCGCGCCCGGCGTCGACTGCGGTCAGCGCAGGGTGCGCCCGAACAGGTCGAGGAGCGCGTCCCAGTGCCGCTGCTCGGCCCGCGCGTCGTGGGCCGCGGTGTCGGCCATGGTGAAGCCGTGCGTCGCACCGCGGTAGAGCTCCACCGTGTGGTGCACGCCTGCGGCGCCGAGCGCCTCGGCCACCGTGCGCTGCATCTCCGGCGTCATGGAGCCGTCCTTGTCGGCGTGGGCGATGTAGACCTCCGCCTGGATGGACCCGAAGCCGCGGTGTGGGCTGTCCTCGGCGTCGGTCGCGAGGCGCCCCCCGTGGAAGCTCGCCACCGCAGCCACCCGCGCGGGCGCGTGGGCTGCCGTGCGCAGGGCCAGCGCCCCACCCATGCAGTAACCCACCGTGCCGACCGGCCCCTCGCTCACCCGGTCGTCCTTGGCGAGGTAGTCCAGGTAGGCATCTGCGTCCCGCATCGCCAGTGGGGGCGTGAGCGCGTTCATGTGCGGACGCAGCTTGCCGAACACGCCCGAGCGGCCGCCGTCCTTCAGGTCGCCGAGCTCGACGACCGGGGCACGACCGCTGCGGTAGAAGACGTTCGGTGCGAGCACGGCATACCCCGCCTCGGCCAGCCGGGCACACATCTGCTCGATCTGCGGGCGCAGCCCGAAGGCGTCCGTGTAGAGCAGGACGCCGGGGTGCGGCGAACCGTCGTCGGGCGCCGCGAAGACGGCGTCCGCCACTCCGTCGCTCGTCGGGACATCGACCGTCGTCGCCTGGGCTGCCACCCGGTCAGTCTGGCACCGGCAAGACCACGCTCCCACGGCCACCCGGCCGCGGGCCGCTCCCCCGCCCCTCACGCGAGCGCGACGACCCGCTCCCAGGCCGGCCCGTCGAGCGCGACCGCTGCGGCGGGGAACAGGCCGTTCTCCTCGCGGTCGATGTGGCGCCGCAGTGCGTCGTCGAACCGCTGGGCGAGGGCCACCTCGCCGCAGTCGATCGCCTCGAGCAGCTGGTGGATGTCGGTGTGTTCCGCGCACAAGGAGTCGACGTGCTCGGTGAAGTCGGGGTCGAGTCGCAGCTCCGCGAACAGGCCGCGCTCCTCCGAGCCCGTGTGCTCGTCCAGCCGGTGCGCCAGTGTGGTGGCGGCGGCCCGGACGCTGGCGCTGTCGGCACCCTTGACGGCACGGACCAGCGCACCGGAGGCATTGACGAGCTCCTCGTGCTCGGCCGAGTAGCGACCGATCACGCTGATGGAGCGGCACCCGCAGTAGGAGCACATGTGGAGGGAGTCCCTTCGTGTGGTGAGTGGTCAGTTCTGGTCAGCGCGTCGTGGTCACCGAGCGCTCGCACTGCACGCGGCGGACGCCGCGCACCCCGGAGGCGACAGCGGCCGCCACCTGGCGCTCGTAGGGCGTGTGCGCCCCGGTGATCTGCACCACCCCGTCGACGACGGCGGTCTTCACGCCCAGGAGCGCGAAGTCGTGCAGCCGGGCGATCACGTCCTGGCGGATGTCGGAGTCGGTGCGCCAGAGGGCGCGCACGATGTCGCTGCGGCTCGCGACGCCGACCAGTTCCCGGCCCCGCATCACCGGCATGCTCTTCCAGCCGGTCGCCTCCAGCGTCAGTGCCAGGTCGGCGACGTCGGTCTCCTCGGTCACCGTGTGCGCGGGCGAGGTCATCAGCTCGGACACCTTGCGGGGCAGTGGCGCGCCCTCGTGGCTGGAGGGCTGCAGGTGCGCCCGGGAGTCAGGGCCTAGCGCGGGGCGCAGCAGGTCAGCCTCGCCGATCACGCCGACCAGCGCACCGGTCGTGTCGACGACCGGCAGCATGGTCACGTGCGCGGACGCCATGAGGCGCACGGCTTCCCGGGGCCGCTCCTCCGCACCGATGGTGAGGGCGGGCGTGGACATGATCTCGCGAACCAGCATCGTGGGTCCTTCGGCAGCAGTCGTGGCGGGGAGCTGTCCCCATGATCTGGCCGTGACCGCTTCGTGACCCGGGCCCAAGGTCCCTGTTTCTCCGTGCCTGACACATCGAGCTCATCGTCCACCCGAGGTGACCGGCGCCCGACGGATCAGAGGTCGACGTCGCTGCCCATGGTGACGGTCCGGTCCGGCGGCAGGGCGAAGTAGGCCGCCGGGTTCGCGGCGTTGTGCGCGAGGGTCAGGAAGAGGGACTTGCGCCAACGGGGCATCCCCGGCGCGCTGGTGCGCCGGACGGCCCCTCGCGAGACGAAGTAGGAGACGTCCGGTGAGTCGTTGAGGCGCTCGTCCAGCACCCCGACCGCGCAGGCGGCACGCAGCGCCGCAGGGATGTCGGGGGCGTCCGAGAACCCCACTCGGACGGACAGGTGCTGGATGCCGTCGTCGGCGTAGCCGAGGTCGTCGTAGGCGAACGCCTCGGACGGGGGCACGTGCGGCACGTTGGCGGTGCGCATCGACACGATGAGCACCTCGCGGTGCAGCACGTGGTTGTGGTCCACGTTGGCCCGCAGCGCGAGCGGCGTCGTCTCCTTGTTCGGGTGGGGGAACACGCCGATCCCGTTGACGCGCGGCACGCCCTTGACCCGGATCTCCTCGACGAAGGAGCTCAGGCTCCCCTCCATCTGTCGCCGGGTGGCCATGAGCTGCTGGCGCCCGCGCCGCCACGTGGTCATCACGGTGAGCACGAGCGCGGCGATGAGCAACGGCACCCAGCCGCCGTGGATCACCTTGGACAGGTTGGCGGTGAGGAACGTCGCCTCCAGTCCACCGAAGACGACCGCCGCGATCGCCACCTGCCAGGGCCGCCAGCGCCAGAGCAGCCGCGAGACGAGGAGCAGCAGCAGGGTGTCCACGACCAGCGCTCCCGTCACCGACACGCCGTATGCCGTCGCGAGCCGTGCAGACGAGCGGAACGTCAGCATGACGGCCATCACCCCGAGGAACAGCAACGCGTTGACGGCGGGCAGGTAGACCTGTCCACCCTCCTCCTCCGAGGTCTGCCGGATGGTCAGCGCGGGCAGCAGTCCGAGCTGCATCGCCTGGCGGGACAGGGAGAACGCGCCGGAGATGACCGCCTGGCTGGCGATCACCGTCGCCATCGTCGCGAGCACCACCATGGGGATCCGCGCCCAGTCGGGAATCAGCAGGAAGAACGGGTTGGCCGCGGCGCCCGTGTGGGTGAGCACCAGGGAGGCCTGGCCCAGGTAGTTGAGGGTCAGCGCGGGGAAGACGATGAAGAACCAGGCGCGCTTGATCGGCGACCGCCCGAAGTGGCCCATGTCGGCATACAGCGCCTCGGCGCCGGTGATGGTGAGCACCACGGCGCCCATCGCGATGAACGTGATCACCGGGTGTGCGGCGACGAACTCGATGGCATAGCTGGGGGACAGCCCTTGCAGCACCTGTGGGTGGGGTACGACCTTGGCCAGCCCGATCGCCGCGAGCGCCGAGAACCACAGCAGCATGATCGGACCGAACAGCGAGCCGACCTTGCCGGTGCCGAACCGCTGGGCGAGGAACAGGCAGGTGAGGATCACCGCCGACACGGGCACGACCAGGTGCGCCACGCTGGGGGCAGCCACCTCCAGGCCCTCCACGGCCGACAGCACACTGATCGCCGGCGTGATCACCGAGTCGCCGTAGAACAGCGAGACACCGACGATGCCGACGACCAGGAGGAGTCCCGCGCGACCGGAGCGGCCGGCATACAGCCGTTGGGCGAGGGCGGCGAGCGCCATGACGCCGCCCTCCCCGTTGTTGTCCGCGCGCATGAGCACGCTGACGTACTTGATGGAGACGATGATCGTGACGCTCCAGAACATCAGGGAGATGACGCCGTACACATCCGCCGGCGTGGGCTGCACGATCCCGTTGTCGATGGTGAAGACCGTCTGGAAGGCGTAGAGCGGGCTGGTGCCGATGTCGCCGAAGACGACACCGAGCGCGGCCAGCACCATCGCCGTGCCGACCGGCCCACGCCCGGAGACGTGCCCGCCCGCGGCAGCGGCCGCGGGGCCGACGCCGGTTCCGGGCGACGCCGGTTCAGCCGGCTCGGGTGCGTCCGTCATCGCCCCAAATGTAGGGCAAGCACCGGGATGCGCCCCGCGCGACGACCCGGTCCGTCACCGGGCCCTCACCGAGCCGTCACAGGTCCGGCCCGGTCAGCAGTCGGCGGTGGCGCAGTCCTCGCCCTGCGGGCCCTCGTTGCTGGGGCCGACCAGGCCCAGCCGCCCGGCGAGCAGCCCGGCCTCCACCCGCGAACCGACCTTGAGCTTGACGAGCACGTTGCGCACGTGCGTCTTGACGGTGTTCTCGGAGATGTAGAGCTGACGGGCGATCTCGGCGTTGGACAGGCCCCGGCCCAGCAGCGGGAGCACCTCCTGCTCGCGACGGGTCAGCGTGGGCAACACGTCGCGCGCCTCCTCGGTCTCCTCCCGGCCCTGCGGGGCGGGCGCCACCTGCCGGAACTGGCTCAGCAGCTTGGACATCATCGGCGGGCTGACCGCGGAGTCACCCACGTACACCGAACGCACCGCGTCGAGGACCTCCTCGACCTCCACGCTCTTGAGGACGTAACCGCTCGCCCCCGACTGCACCGCCTCGACGAGGTCGGTCTCCTCGTCCGAGATCGTCAGCATCACGACCCGTACCGATGGTGCCCGCTGGCGGATCTCGCGGCACGCCTCCAGACCGGATCCCCCCGGCATGTGCAGGTCCAGCAGCGCCACGTCCGGCGTCAACCGGACCGCGAGGTCGACGGCCTCCCGGCCTCCCCCGGCCTGGGCCACCACCTCGATGTCACTCTCTTGGTTCAGGACCATCGTGAGTCCTTGGCGGTACAACCCGTGGTCGTCCGCCACCAGGACTCGGATCGGCCCCTCGCCGTGCTCGTCCTCCCCCCGCACCCTTCGCCCCCCTTTGGCTCGTGCTCACGTCACGCGCTCATCTTGACAGGGAGGCGGGTGCCCATGTGGCCGAAGCCTGAGAAATGGGCGTGCGTTCGCGCGGGCGGCGGTGTGAACCGCACCGGTGGTCGCCGGCCGGACGACCGGTCAGGCGCCTTGCGGCAGCTTCTGCCGCAGGAAGGTGGCCACCGGTCCCCCGATCGCCACGAGGACGAGGATGGTGCCCAGCGCGAACATCGGCGCGGCCACGACGTCCCCGAGGTAGTGGGCCCCCACCTCCAGCCGGGTGGCTGCCACGAGGAGCACCAACGGTATGCCGATCGCGGCCACCCAGCCCTGCGTCCGTCGGTGCCCGTGGGCCACCACGAAGAGGGCGATCACGAGGGCGGCGACGAACGCGGTGTGCCCACTGGGGAAGCTGTCCGGTGCCTGCTCGTTCACGAGGGCATGCACGACGCCGGCCGGCGGGCGAGCGCGGTGGAAGAGGAACTTGCCCACCTCCACCGAGAACCAGCCGGGGATGGTCAGCAGCGCGGTGACGAGCGCGGCCAGGTGGTCCTTGACCCACACCACCGCACAGGTCACCAGCAGCACCAGTGGCGCGATCATCGGGCCGAACCCGACCTGGAAGGCCAGGCCGATGTCGCTCAGCACGAAGTCGCGGTGGCGGGAGATCATCACGTCGAGGGCCAACTCGCCCGTGTGCCGGGCCCCTTCGGTGGTCACGTAGGCACCGATGCCGAGGCCGAGGCAACCAATCACGAGGCCGATGACGAGCGTCGGCCAGTGGCTGCGAAGGTCGAGGTAGCCCAGGAGCGAGTGGCGCGGTGCCTCGGCGACGGGCTCGGCCGGTCGTGTCTCTGCCATGGGGAACTCCTGGGTGATGACGGTGCCGGCCCATGGTGCCGACCGAACCTGTGTCTTCCCTGAAGAGATCCGGTATGCCGGATCAGAGCCCCCTGCTCGCGAGGGCGGCCCAGCCGTCGTAGTCCTCGACCGCCATCCCGGCATAGGCGGGGCTGGAGGCCTCGACGCCGTCGACCGTCGCGAGCGCGGCCTGCAGGGCCGGCTCGCCCTCCTCGTAGAAGGTGCAGGCGGGGCAGTCCGCCAACGGGTTCGTCTCGGCGGCGAGCCGCACCGGCCGCCCGGCCGCGGCGCCACGCGCCAGCAGGTCCGCGCCGACGTCGGTGATGGAGTTGGGACCCGTCGCCGTGTCGCGGTAGCTCATGACGGTGAGCGCGTCGACGCGGGAGAGCACCTCGTCGGCGAGGGTGGAGCGTCCGAGGGGCACGGTGCCGTACCAGAACGCCACATCGGCCTCCAGCGGCAGCCCCGTCCCGCGAAGCCCCTGCCGCAGCGCGGAGAGCATCGACAGGTAGGACGAGATGATCTTCGTCTGGGTCTTGGGCGTGGACCACCCCGGCAGGGCGTACGGCTCGACGTCGACGTGCACACCGGAGAACAGCCCGGTGCCGAGCACCGCCTTCTCCCAGGCGAGGGCCGGCGTCTGGTTGGTCGCCCAGCTCGGGTCACCGCCCAGCGCGTCGACCCGGATGCCGGCGCCGTGGGCGATGGCGACCAGCCGCTGCAACCGCGGAAGGTCGCCGGAGGTGGCGACGTCGCTGCCGACCGCGACGAAGAGCGTCGAGACCCCGTGTGTCTGCGCGAAGTCGACCACCGCAGCGGGGTCAGCCTGCGTCCACACCCACATGGCGCGCGTCGGCGGCGCTGCCGAGGCGGCGCCGGCCGACCCGAACGTGCTGACCACGAGACAGATGGTCCCAAGGACGGCGAGGACGAAGCGCCGCGTTCGGCGCAGGCCGAAGGTGGGCGCTCGGCGGAGCCCGAGGGCACGCGATCGATGCACGCCGGAGGGGTGGGACGAGCAGGCAGGGGTGATGGGCATGTCGTGCTCCTGTGCCGAGGGGGAGCCTCTCCCGGGCGGGAAAGCTGCGGCCGCATCAGGGTAAGTCAGCACCGGGCCGCGGAGGAAGCTCACGCACGGCGCGGGCCGGGACCATCGGCCCTGTCCGCGGTGCCCGCCGGCGCGGCACGATGCCGTCGGCGAGCATGCCTGCCGCCCCCCGTCCCCGCCTTCCGAGGAGTACCCGTGTCGATCACGCCGGTCGATGGTCACCTGCTGTCCCGGTTCGCCAGAGACCTGCCCCATCCACCGCGGGTGGTCGTCGGGGGCAATGCGGCCGTCCCGTGGGGACTGCTCCGCCTCATCGACGAGACCTACGACCGCTACGGGCTGTTCATGCTCAACGCGCCGTCCGGCATCCCCGACCGCGCAGGCGTCGTCCACGAGACACCCTTCGTCGGCAGGGGCATGCGCGGGTCGGCCCGGCTGCGCTACGTGCCGGCACGGTTGTCGCAGGTGCCGCTGCTGTTCGGCACGACCTGCCCGCCGGACGTGGTGTGCGTACGCGCGACGCCGCCGCGGCACGGCAGGGTGTCGCTGGGTCTGGAGGTCAACATCCTCCCGGCGGCCATCGAGGCGTGCCGGGCACGCGGCGGACTGGTGCTGGCGCAGCTCGATCCGGAGATGCCCTACACGTTCGGTGACGGCGAGCTGGAGCTGTCCGCCCTGGACGGCGCGCTGACCACCGCCGACTGCGAGGCGCCCGGGTCGTTGACCACGCTGCCCGCGCCGGACCCGGCAACCGCCGCGTCGGCCGGTGACGCCCTGGCCCGCATCGGCGAGCTCGTCGCCGCCCGCGTGAAGGACGGCGCGACGCTCCAGCTGGGCATCGGCCGGATTCCCGACGCCGCGCTCGCCCGGCTGGTCCACCGGCGCGACCTGGGCATCTGGAGCGAGATGGTTTCCGACGGCCTACTCGGCCTCGCGCAGGCGGGCGCACTCGCGACCGATCGGCAGATCGTCACCTCCTTCGCCCTGGGCAGCCGCCGGCTCTACGACTGGCTCGACGGGAACCCGCGTGTGCGGGTGCTGCGCACGGAGACCACCAACGCTCCGGCCCGGATCGCGCAGAACCCGCGGATGACGAGCATCAACACCGCGCTGCAGGTCGACCTCTTCGCCCAGGTGAACGCCTCCCGGATCCGGTCGCGCATCTACTCGGGCTTCGGCGGGCAGACCGACTTCGTCGTGGGAGCCGTGCACGCCGAGGAGGGGCAGGCGCTCATCGC
Source organism: Segeticoccus sp. (assembly GCF_035708005.1). Classification (NCBI taxonomy): domain Bacteria; kingdom Bacillati; phylum Actinomycetota; class Actinomycetes; order Micrococcales; family Intrasporangiaceae; genus Segeticoccus; species Segeticoccus sp. The sequence goes on from NZ_DASSTI010000020.1 coordinate 50,127, forward strand.
TCTCGAGTCGTGGCACCACAAGGCTGACGTGTCGACGATCGTGCCGCTGCTCGATGAACCGACCTCGGCGTTCCAGCACACCGCCGTGATCACCGAGCAGGGCGCGGCGGAGATCTTCGGTCACGACGAGCGGGCGCAGGCCCGGCACCTCATCGACTGCGCCGCGCACCCACGGGTCCGCGCCGAGCTCTGGGAGGAGGCGCGCGCGCTCGGACTCGGCTGACACCACTCCTTGGCACGTTGTCACGACCGTTCTCCCCGGGCGGTGCCGATTCTCTTCGCATGACCCCCAAGCCCAGGCGCCAAATGCACATGGCGGGACCAAGGACCCGGGCACTCCGGGTTCGCCGTGGGCAGAGTCGAGTCAACCGACAGGAGGAGACAGATGAGCACTGCATCGACCATCGAGGCACCGATCCTGGTGGGATACGCCGACCACGACAGCGACGCCGCGCTGCAGTGGGCCGCGCGGGAGGCGAGCCGCCGGCACCTCCCACTACGCGTCGTCCACGCCGACTCCACCGCCGCCGACTACCCCTGGGGCTGGGGCTACCCGGTGGCCGGCGACATCGTCCGAGTGCAGGAAGCCCTGCGGGACAACGCGAAGGCGGTGCTCGCCGAGCTCAGCAAGCGGGTCCGAGAGTCGCACCCGGACGTCCCGTTCGTGGCCACGCGCGCCGACACCACTCCGGGCGAGGCACTGGTCTCAGCCTCGGCGGAGGCGACCCTGTTGGTGGTCGGTCACGGCCGCCACCCCGTGGCGGGGACGATGGGGTCGACGGCCGCCACCGTGGCCGCGCACTCCAGGTGCCCGGTCGTGGTGGTTCCCACCGTCACGGCGTCCGAGAAGGCCAAGGACGAGGGCGACACGCGCTTCTCCGCAACCGTCGTGGTGGGACTCGACGACTCACCGGAGTGCGACGACGCCCTCGGCTTCGGTTTCCAACAGGCAGCCGCCCGTGGCGTCCCGCTCGTTCCCCTGCACGCATGGTGGGTGGACCCCCTGTTCCTGCCCACGGCGCTGCCGGCGGACTGGGACGACATCGACGCGAAGGCCCAGGCTGCGGTGAACCTGCTGCTGGGACAGTGGAAGGCCCGTTTCCCGGAGGTGAAGGTCGAGCCGATGTTGGCGCGCATGCGGCCAGCGGACGCGCTGGTCGCCGCCAGCCACAGCGCGGAGCTCCTCGTCGTGGGCTGCCGCGGTCGCGGAGGCTTCTCGAGCCTCCTGCTCGGCTCGGTCAGCCGCAAGGTACTGCACCGGGCGCACTGCCCGGTCGCGGTCGTACGCAGAGGCCAGCTGCCCGCACTCCAGGACATCGAGGTGCACGAGTTCGACGAGACCCCGGCGTCCTGACCCCCAGCCGGCTCACCGGCTGGCGGTCACGCCCCGCCCGCGGCCACCTCGGCCGCGGGCGGTTCTCGTTGATTCCGGTGGAACGACAGGAGATTCGGGTCCTTGGTCCCTAGTAGGCCCAGCTCACGCACCGCACACTTGAAGTGTCCAAACAGGACAGTTGAACTACTCGAAAGTGAGCAGGTCATGAAGACCATCGCCCGTCCCCACCAGCCACGACTGCACGAAGGCGTCGTGCCCGTGACGCCGGCCGCGGACCGCGGTGACGGCGCCCACACCACCACGAAGACCTTCCGGTACCTGGCCGCAGCCCTCCGTATCGCCTTGGGCTGGACCTTCCTGTGGGCCTTCCTGGACAAGACCTTCGGCCTCGGCTTCGCCACCGGACGCAACCCCGAGACCGGCGCCGTGAAGGTCTTCGGCCCGGACGCCTGGCTCAACGGTGGATCCCCCACCCTGGGATTCCTCAAGTTCGGTACCATCGGACCGCTGGCCGGCTTCTACCAGAGCTTCGCCGGAGCCACCTGGGCCGACTACCTGTTCATGATCGGCTTGGCCGGCATCGGCATCGGCCTGACCTTCGGCATCGCGATGCGCCTGTCCACCATCTCCGCGGTGGCCATGCTCGTCCTGATGTGGTCGGCCACCCTCCTGCCGGCCAACAACCCCTTCCTGGACGACCACCTCATCTACGGCATCGCCGCCCTGGCCCTGCTGGCCGTCGGCGCCGGCCACACCCTCGGTCTCGGCAAGGCTTGGGACAAGCTGACCATCGTCCGCAACCACCCGATCCTGAAGTAGGCGTCCGCCGCAGCACATCGCCCGCGGCCCCACCGGCCGCGGGCGATGCTGTGTGCCCGACAGGACTCGGGACCTTTTCCCCTGCCGTCACCAGCTTCGGGGAGCGACCGTGGAGTGACGGCGATGAGCTTTTCCTCGCCGCGGCAGCACCAGGTCGGACAGAGGAGCACCACGATGACCACCATCGACGAAACCAGTTGGAACGAGACCGGGGCCGTCGACCACCGTGGCCTGCGGGTGCTCGGCTTCGAGGAGTGCCTCCGGCGCGTGACCGCCGCGCCCATGGGGCGGCTCGCGTTCCACGACGCCGGCGAGGTCCTCGTGCTCCCCGTCAACCATGTGACCGACGGCCTGACGGTCGCCTTCCGCACCACGTGGGGCTCCAAGCTCGCCGCCGCCGTCGGCCGCAAGCCGGTGGCCTTCGAGGTGGACGGCTACGACGCGGCCACGCGGGCGGGCTGGAGCGTGCTGGTGAAGGGAACCGCCGACATCGCCGACGACGAGCAGGTGTGCGCGCGGCTCGAGGAGCTGCTCGGCATACCGTGGACGGGACCGGCGGAGGACAGCTTCTGGGTGCGGGTACGCGCGGACGAGGTGACCGGGCGCGAGCTCCTCCCGGCCGTCGCCGCCTCGTGATGCGGGGTGGCCGTTGGTGCCACCGACCGCTCAGCTGGGGGACACCAGCGGCCACCGACCAGTGCCCCGTCCACCCGCCCGCCGACGCCGGAGCTCCCGCACCACCTGGTGCTGCTGCCGGATCAGCCGCGGCAGCTCGGTGACCACAGGCGCCGCGCGCCGGGGGCCGCGTCCGGTGCCCACGGTGCGGATGGCGTCCTCGAGGTCGGCGAGCTCGATGATGAGCTCCCTGACGGTCAGGTCTGAAGTCGTCATGCCGAGATGTTGTCGAGGCCCGCTGTCCGGCCCGTGTGCCCTCACTAGGTATGCCGTGTGAACGGTCCGCCGGCCACGCGCACTCACAGACAACGCACAGGAGTTTCCGACCCGCGACACAACCGCGACCGGAGACTGTGACCATGACCACGACTGAGACGTCCCGCCGCCACGGACCCGCCACCGCGCCCGGTCCGCGCGGGGTCGAGCTGCGGCGCCCGGACGGCGGCCCGCTGCGCGTCCTGGTCGTGGACGACGAACCCACCCTGGCGGACCTGCTCACGATGGCCCTGCGCTACGAGGGCTGGGAGGTGCGCTCGGCAGCGGACGGCCGCACGGCGTTGCGCCAAGCTCGGGACTTCCGCCCGGACGCGGTGGTCCTCGACGTCATGCTGCCGGACATCGACGGTCTGGAGGTGCTGCGCCGGTTGCACGAGGAGTCCCCACTCCTTCCGGTGCTCTTCCTCACCGCCAAGGACGCGCTCGAGGACCGCATCCACGGGTTGACCGCCGGCGGGGACGACTACGTCACGAAGCCGTTCAGCCTGGAGGAGGTCGTGGCACGCCTGCGCGGGCTCATGCGTCGCGCCGGCGCGCACCCGCTCGCCGACGACTCCGTGCTGACGGTCGGTGACCTCTCGCTGGACGAGGACAGCCGCGAAGTCCGCCGTGGGGATGACGAGATCACCCTGACGGCAACGGAGTTCGAGCTGCTGCGATACCTGATGCGCAACCCTCGCCGGGTCCTGTCGAAGGCCCAGATCCTCGACCGGGTCTGGAGCTACGACTTCGGGGGCCAGGGCAACATCGTGGAGCTCTACATCTCCTACCTGCGCAAGAAGGTGGATGCCGGTCGCGAGCCGATGATCCACACCGTGCGAGGTGTCGGCTACGTCCTCAAACCCTCCGGCTGACGGGACCTGCTCCATGTGGTCCGTCCTCACCGGCCGTGCCCGGGCCCTTCCCGGCCAGCTCAGCCAACGCTGGTCCCGGTGGTCGCTGCGCACCCGCCTGCTCATCGCCGTCACCACGCTTGTCGCCCTCGTGTGCGTGGTGATCGGGGGGATCACCGAGGCGGCACTGCAGCACTCGCTGGTGCACCAGCTCGACACCCAGCTCATCTCGGCCGGTGGACGCTCCGCGAACGTCGCCGGGTCCGAACACCACTCCCGCGGCCCGCTCCCGGACGGGAACCTCCGGACGGACACGCACCGTGGGGCGCGGTTCCTGCTCGCACCGGGGCAGGCCAGCGGCACCCTGGGCGCCCGGATCGTCGCCGGCCAGGTGACCGCAGCCGCCGTCCTCGACGACGAAGGTGTCGTCCGCCCGCTCAACGGGAACCAGGCTTCCGCACTCTCGGGCCTGGCGGCGGACGGGCGCCCGCAGACCGTCTCGATCCCCGGGCACGGTGCCTACCGGGTGGTGGCTGCGACGATGCCGGACGGCGACCGGGTCGTGACCGGTCTGCCGATGTCGACGGTGAACGCCACCCTGTGGGAGACGGCGCTGGTCGAGCTGGTCCTCACCGGAGCTGCCCTCGTGCTGACCACGGCCGCCGGCGCCCTCATCGTGCGCCGGACCCTGCGCCCGCTTGACCGCGTGGCCGCGACCGCCACGCGTGTCAGCACGTTGCCGCTGGAGCGCGGCGAGGTGGCACTGCTCGAGCGCGTCCCGGAGGTGGACACCGACCCGGGCACGGAGGTCGGCCAGGTCGGCACGGCCCTGAACCGCCTGCTGGACCACGTGGCGACCGCCCTCACGGCGCGCCAGGCGAGCGAGTCGCGGGTGCGCCAGTTCGTTGCGGACGCGAGCCATGAGCTGCGCACGCCCTTGGCTGCGATCCGCGGGTATGCCGAGCTGACGCGGCGCAGCCGCGCACAGTCACCTCCCGACGTGGCGCACGCCCTGGACCGGGTGGAGTCGGAGGCCATCCGGATGACCACGCTGGTGGAGGACCTGCTGCTCCTCGCGCGCCTGGACGCTGGCCGGCCGCTGCAGCAGGAGCCGGTGGACCTGACTCAGTTGCTGGTCAACGCGGTCGGCGATGCCGCGGTCGCCGGCCCCGATCACGACTGGCGGCTGGCCGTTCCCGACGAGCCCCTCGTCGTCCGCGGTGACGCGGCGCGCCTGCACCAGGTCGCGGCCAACCTGTTGGCGAACGCCCGAAGCCATACACCGGCGGGGACCGAGGTGACCGCCTCCCTCCGGCACTCGCCCGGGGGCAGCGAGGTGACGCTCACCGTCCAGGATGACGGGCCGGGCATACCGCAGTGGCTGTTGCCCGAGGTCTTCGAGCGCTTTGCCCGCGGCGAGGCCTCCCGATCCCGCACCCACGGCAGCACCGGCCTCGGGCTGGCCATCGTGGCAGCGACCGTCGGCGCGCACGGTGGCCGGGTGGCCGTGGAAAGCCACCCCGGCGGCACCGTCTTCACGGTGACGCTGCCCGCCTGGGCCGGAGCCCCGTCCGGTCAGAACGCGCCGAGTCCGCGCGGTGTCCCCAGCCCGGTCGGGCCGTCGTAGCCCGCCTTGCCGGTGCACAGGTAGTCCCCGCCGCAGTAGCCGTTGGACCCGCCCACCACGTCCCAGAGCTGGGTGCGCCGCGCGTAGAGCCCAGCGGTGGTGAAGGTCTGCGGGTGACCGGCCTTGGCCACCAGTCCGGCGACGAACGGGCTTGAGACGCTCGTGCCGCCCATCACGGTCCAGCCCTTGATGCCGTAGTAGTTCGGCGTGGTGTCGTAGACCGCGACACCGGTGTCCGGGTCAGCCACCGCAGAGAGGTCGGCGACAGTGCGCATGTGGCAGTGGGTGTCCTTCTGGTAGGTGGGCTTTCGCACGTAGGCCGAGCACCCGCTTCCCGCTCCCCACCACGCCGTCTCGGCCCACCCCCGGGCGTTGGCTGCGCGCTTGAGCGTGGTGCCGCCGACGGCGGTCACTCCCGGTACCACGGCCGGGAACTGAGCGGCGGTGAACCCCCAGTCACCCGAGGAGGCGAGGATGGGCACGCCGCGGTGTTGGTAGTGCCCGGCATAGGCACTCATGCCGTAGAACTCGTCGGCTCCATAGCTGTTGCTGACGACGTGGGCTCCGAGGGCAACCGCGGTGTCGACTGCCTTGGCCAGGTCGTCCAGGTAGTTGGACCGGGCCTCGACGAGCATGATCCGGCAGGCAGGGCAGGCCGCCGACACCATGTCGACGTCGAGCGCACTCTCGAGCGCCCAGTCGCCGTCGACGGGTGGGTAGGCGCCGCGCTTGCCGTCCTGGTTGAGCTTGGTGAAGCAGCCGTTGGCCGTCGTGCAGGGCGGCAGGCCATAGGTCGCGCGGTACCGCGCCAGGTCCCGTTCGGCGTTGGGGTTGTCGTAGGCCAGGACCACCGCCACCGTCTGCCCCTTGCCCCCGGTCGAGGGGACGCGGTAGGCCGAGGCGAGGTCGCGGGGTCCGTACCCCTGCGGTGCCGTGGCGCCGGCGTTGGCGAGCCTGTTGACCGCCCGCACCCGGCGGTCGGTGCGCAGTTGCGCCAGGCACCGTGCGCGCCCGGGGGCCACTGCGCCGCAGGCCGCTCGGGACGTGGCCGTGGAGGGCGCCGTCGGCGCAGCCCCTGAGGACCCGCCCACCGCCACCGCCGTGGCGGGGACAGCCGCGGCCAGCGTCGTCAGCGCGGCGAGCGCCGCCATCATCGTCGAACGACGCCTGTTGCTGGACGTGTGGTTCACGGGCTCCTCCAGGCGGGTCACGGGCCGACGGCGAACGCTCGGTGGATGGTCTGCTGCAGGGTGCCACCGACCGCATCCCGGGCCGAGATGCGCAGCGCGCCAAAGCCATTGGTGGAAGCCTTCGGCGGCACGGCGAGTGAGACCCGGTAGCCGCCGGCGCCACGAGGCCGGGCCGTGGCGGCGCGCCAGGTCACTCCCCCGTCATAGGACACCTGGACGCTGAAGCGATGCACCCGCGGCGAGCCGTCGCCGGTCAGGTGCGCGATGGTGATGGCGCTGCTGTGCCGCCCCGGCGCCAGGCGGCCGAGCGAGTCGGCGCCAAGGCGGTATCGGGCCGTCATGAGCGGGAGCACCCGGCACCCGGTGGTCGGGCTCAGGTCGCCGCACCACCACCCGCGCGGGGCCAGGCGGCCGGAGACCTTTCGAGGCAGCGTCCACGAGGTGGCGACCGCGGTCGACAGGGTGAAGGTGGAGGAGCTGCGCACGGTGTCGTAGTCGATCCGGTAGCGGTGTGTCCCCGTCGGGAGGGCCACGGCCGCGTCGAGCAGGTCGCTCCCGCGGGCCACCGGCCTGCCGTCGGCATACACCGCGTAGGACACGTGCTCGTTCAGGCCCTTCGTGGGCCAGTCCTGGAGGCCGAAGTGCTGGGAACGGTCACCGAAGGGGAAGGCGAACAGGTAGAGCCTGCTCCTCGCGGAGTTCGTGCAGGCCGGACAGATCGTGACGCCCGGGAAGACCTGGCCCCGCAGGAGGACCGGTGTCACGGGCTGCCCGTTGCCCCAGACGGTGGACGAACGGGCCCCGGGCCGGTAGGTGCGCACCGGGCTCAGGTACTCCCCGAGCAGGTCGAAGGTGCGCAGGTCGACCGCCGTGACGACATCACCCTGCCACGACAGGCCAGGCCTGGCGGAGTAGTACTCGGTGCGCGTCAACGGCGCCCGCACCCCGAGTAGCTCCGCGATGCCGAAGCTCTCCCAGGGCAGCATGGCGAAGTTGGCTTGCAGCACCTGCTGGCCGGCCCGGGTCGCGGTGTAGGTCGAACGCACGGCGGCCAGCCCAGCCCGGCGCACGACGTGGTGTTGGTCAGCGGGAATGGTTCCATCGGAAGGGAAGTCGACGTCATAGCTGTAGGCCGGTGCGACGCCCCGTGGCGAGAAGAGGCGGGAGTAGACGGAGTAGTGCAGTTCTCCCACGGTCGGCGCGCTGTTCACCGGCTGCACCCTCACGGGCAGCGACGGGTCCACCCCCGCGACGAACTCCGCGACGTTCCCGCGGGTGTCCGCACGCGCGATGCTGACCGACGTGGAGGCCAGACGGGCGGGGCGAGGAGTGGTGGTGGTGACGAGGGACGTGGCGCGACGTGCGTCCATGGTGACGGAGCGGTCGCCGGTGACGGTGAACTGCGGCAGCAGACTGCCTTGCGTGGCGCCGTTGCGTGGGTCGAAGAAGAATCCGAAGGCGGCGTAGTGGCCCGAGGGGACGCTCACCTTGGCGATCCCGCGGGTGAAGGCGACGAATCCGGTGTACTTGCGCATGTCGTCGACGTTGACGACCACGACTCCGTCGCCCTCGTCCGGCTTGCCGGCGGCGTCGATGGCGTGCAGCGTGAGCGTCTGCATCGGGAAGTGCGGTGTGACGGTGGGTGAACCCGCGCCCAGGCCGGCGAGCCGGGTCACGTTGAAGTTCGAGAGCTGCCGGGCGGCCGCGCTCACGGCGTGCCGGGGGACCACGTAGAGGTCCCGGCCCCAGCCGAACGTCGCGAACTGGCCCTGCTTCGTTCCCGGGAGGGCCGTCAACACGGTTGCCCTGGGGCGTCCGTCGGCTCCCAAGGCCACCCGGACGCGGTCACCGGTGGGGAGCGTCACCACGCGGTCGTGCGGACCGGCCGCGACGGCAGCTGCCTCCTGCGTCGCCTCGGCGGAGGAGGGGCCGAGTGCCGCGACGCCGACGGACGCCGCCACGCCGATGGCCGTCCCGACGGTGACGACCGCGGTCCTCAGGCTGCGACCTGCCACGAGTACCACCTCCTGGACCCCTGAGGGCGTCGCCGACGGGCCGGTGGCGTCTCTCGATGTGGTTTCTCGTGGGCGCGAGCCTATCCGCGGGGGCGGTTGCCCGGCGGCGAAACCGGGAAGTTGTCGGCTGATGCCTCGGCGGCTGGTTCGTGCAGCCAGGCCCGGATGGACTCGTTGTCCTGACCGAGGGCCGGCGGTGGGTCCGGTGGGCGGAGGTCGGTGCCGGAGTAGCTGATCGGGTGGCGCACCTGGCGGCCACCGTCGCCGAGCTCGACGACCGGCTCCAGCCCGAGGCGCTCGGCCAGCGCCAGCGCGGACCCGATGTCGCCGACGATGCCGGCGGGCACCCCCGCTTCGCGAAGCACCTCCAGCCACAGCTCGGCGTCCTCGGCCGCCAGCGCGGACTCCAACGCCGCCACCAGCTCACTCCGGTGGGCCACGCGTTGCGGGTTCGTCGCGAACCGCGGGTCCTCCGCCAGCGCCGGGCGCCCCAGTGCCGCTGCCAGTCGAGCGAACTGCCCGTCGTTGCCGCAGGCCACCGCCACCACGCCGTTGCGGCAGTGCAACGTCTCGTACGGCGCGATCGACGGGTGCTGGTTGCCCATCCGTCCCGGGCTCTCCCCCGTGGCCAAGAACGCACTCGCCTGGTTGGCCAGGGACCCCAGCAGGCTCGACAGCAGGTTGACCTGCACGTGCTGCCCGTCCCCCGTGCGTTCGCGGTGCCGCAGCGCCGCCAGGACACCGATCACCGCGTCCTTGCTGGTGAGCACGTCGACCAGCGCCACGCCGACCTTCGTCGGCTCGCCTCCGGCCGGGCCGGTGATGCTCATCAGGCCGCCGACGGCCTGCACCAGGAAGTCATAGCCCGGCAGGTCAGCCCCGGCTCCCGGGCCGAAGCCGCTGATCGAGCAGTACACGACTCCCGGGTTCTCGGCGCGGACCGCCGCGTAGCCAAGCCCCAGCGACTCCAACGCTCCGCTGCGGTGGTTCTCCACCAGCACGTCCGCCCGACGCGCCAGCTCCCGGGCGAGGGACAGGTCGGCGGGGTCCTTCAGGTCCAGCTCCACGCTCTCCTTCGACCGGTTGGCGCACTCGAAGTACGACGACGACCGCGCCGTCCACGGCGGCCCCCAGTGCCGCGTGTCGTCCCCGGCGCCGGGCCGCTCGACCTTGACCACCCGCGCCCCCAGGTCCGCCAACATCGACGTCGCCAACGGCCCGGCCAACACCCGGCTGAAGTCCGCCACCAGCAGGCCCTCCAACGGGGCACTCACCGTGCGGCCTCCGGCAGACGCAAGCGCACGTCATACAGCCGTTGGTAGGCGGGCCGGCACTCGCTGGCAACCTCCCGCGCGTTCCCGCTCAACGTGACCTCCCGGGGCTGGTACGGCGCGAATCCGGTGGATTCCCAGACATGCTGGTACCAGTAGGGCGCCCAGACGCCGTCGCTGTCCCGGGGGCCGGGTGGCCAGTGCAGCATCCGGTCGGTGAACTCGACGCCGATGAGGTCGCACATTGCGCGCAGGTACGCCTCCGGCGCACGAAGGAAGTCGGCCGCGTCGACCACCAGGGGCGCGCTTCCCGTGGCGGCCGCCAGCTCGTCATGGAGCTCGGCCAGCTGCTCGAAGCCGAGGTCGCGGGCCACGAAGCGCGGGCGCGACTTCTCGTAGGAGGCGATCACCTCGCGCGGGTCGCGGATGAGCAGCACATTGGTGAGTGCGGCCATCCACCCGTGCTCCATCTCGGGGGTGAGGTGGTGGGCCATGTGCTTCTGGTAGAAGACCTCGACGCCGTCGGGGACCGGCCCGGTCAACTGGTCGACCACGCGTCTCCAGTCGTGCTCATAAGCGGCCAGCACGTCGTCGCGACCGGGGTGGTCGGTGCCGGTGACCGCCAGCCAGTGCGCGAACAGCGGCTCGTCGACGACCATCGCGTCCGGCCGGTTCTCCCACGACCGCATGAGCGCAGTGGAGATGTTGCGGGGCCCGGACCAGACGGCGAGGCGGGCCGCCATCAGCGACCACCCGCGGCGGCCCGCTCGGCCACGTCCCGCTCGACCAGGTCGCGGTAGAGGCCGCGCAGCCGGTCGGTGACCGGGTGCTGTCCCGTGCCGATGGGGCGGCCGTCACACTCCCGCACCGGCACGAGCCCGGCGAACGTCCCTGTCACGAAAGCCTCGTCGGCGCTGTAGACCTGCGTGGTGCTGAAGTTGCGCTCGAAGGTCGGTATGCCGGCCTCGCGGGCGACCCGGAGCACGTTGCCTCGCGTGATCCCACCCAGGCAGTAGTCGCCGGTCGAGGTCCACAGCTGCCCGTCGCGGACGATGAAGAAGTGCGTGGAGTTGCAGGTGGCGACGAAGCCGTGCGGGTCGAGCATGAGCGCCTCGTCGGCACCGGCCTTGTACGCCTGGATGCAGGCGCTGATGTCGTTGAGCTTGCTGTGGCTGTTCAGCCGCGGGTCGAGGATGTCCGGGCCCGGGCGGCGCACGTGCACGGTGAACAACCGGATCCCGCGCTCGAGGACCGCCGGCAGGGGTTCCTTGTACTCGGGCAGGATGACGATCGTCGCCGACCCGATGGTCACGCGCGGGTCCTGGTACGGCGTGGCCTTCAGTCCTCGTGTCACCATGAGCCGCACATGCACGCCGTCGGTCATGCCGTTGGCGTCCAGCGTGTCGTGGATCGTCCGCGCGAGCTGCGCACGGTCCATCCCCACGTCGAGGTCGAGCGCCGCGGCCCCCTCGTAGAGGCGGTCCAGGTGCTGGTCGAGGAAGGCGACCTGACCGCGGTGCACGCGCAGGCCCTCCCACACGCCGTCACCGAGCACGAAGCCGCTGTCCAACACCGAGACGGTGGCCTCGGGTCGCCGCTTGAGCTCACCGCGGACGTAGACGAGGACGTCAGCGTTGCGCGGGTCCTCGTCGTAGTCGTGCGTCCCGTGCAGCTGCTCCGGCATCGTTCTCCTTCCGTCATGGTCGTCGCCGCGCGGACACTGCCGCCGTCACGACGACCCGCTCGAGACCGTGCTGTCCGTCGCCCGCGCGTCGACGTCGTCGCGGGCGGGGAGCCGGACGGTGATCGTCGTGCCGTGACCGTAGCGCGACTGCAGCTCCACCCGTCCCCCGTGTCGCTCCACGATGCTCAGCACGATGGCCAGGCCCAGACCGGTGCCCCGGATGTGCTGCTGCGTCGCGTTGGAGGCGCGGAAGAACCGGGTGAACAGCTTGCCCTGTTCCGCCTCCGGGATGCCGATGCCGGTGTCGCGCACCTGCACCAGCACCTCGGGGCCCTCCGCCTCGGCGGTGATGCTGACGCGACCACCGGCGGGGGTGAACTTGACGGCGTTGGACAGCAGGTTCAACAGGACGCGCTCCAGCTGGTCGGCGCTGCCGACCACCTCACCCAGGTCCGGGGCGGTGGCGACCTCCAGGTCGACGCCGGCCTCCTCCGCCGTGGGGCCGATGGACATCGCCGCCTGCTGGACCAGTTCGCCGAGGTCGACCGGCGCCATCGCCGTGTCCAGGCCACCCGACTCGATGCGGGACAGGATCAGCAGGTCCTCGACCAGCGCCTTGAGCCGGTGCGCGTTGCGCTCGACGGTGCCGAGCATGCGCCGCTGCGGCGCCGTCAACGGACCGGAGTCCTCATCACCCAACAGCTCCAGGTAACCGACGATCGAGGTCAGGGGCGTGCGCAGCTCGTGGGAGACCGTGGACATGAAGTCCGACTTGGCCTGGTCCAGCTCCTGCAGCCTTGTCACGACCTCCTGCTGGTCGCTGTAGAGCTGGGCGTTGCTGACCGCCCGAGCCACGTCCTCGGCGACCGAGACGACGAAGTCCTGCTCGACCTGCGTCCAGTACCGCGTCCTGCTGTCCAGCACGCTCAGGGCACCCACCAAGGACCCGCCGGCCACGAGCGGGCGCGACAGCACGCTGCGCGCGTCGATCCCGGTCACGTAGCTCCCGAGCCTCGGGTGGGCGAACCGGTGGTCGCTGCGCGTGTCGGTCACCACGAGCGTCTCCCGTCGACTCGCCACGTCCGCCATCAGCTCTGCAAGCTCCCGCGGTATGCCGCGCGCACTCGCCGGGATCTGCTCGTGGCCGGGCCGGGTCCAGGCGGCCGCGATCGGCCCGAGCCGCCCTCCTTCGGCGAGGCGGACGAAGCAGCGCGTGGACCGCAACGCGGTTCCGACCGCGCCGACCGACTCCTCGAGCACGGTGTCGAGGTCGAGGTGCTCGGCGACCTGGCGCGCAACCTGACGACTCAGGTCGTCCATGCGTGCGCGGCTGCGTTCGAGCGACTGCAGCCGACGGGTCTCCGCGGCCAGCTGGTTCACCGAGGTCGCCACTGCGCGGAGCTCGGCCGGCCCCTCCTCGGGGACGGCCGATGACCAGTCGCCCATGGTCATCCGGCCCAGCACCGCGCGGAGCGCCTCGAGCGGCCGGGAGAGCCGCCGCACGGTACGCGCCGCGAGCGCGAGCCCCATGAGGACCAACAGAACGGTGACGGACCCGATGGTGACGAGAGTCACCGTGCGGGTCACCTGTGCCCGGTGCACAGCCCGGTGGCGGCGCTCGCTGGCGTAGCGGGACATCGCAGCGTTGGCGTCGCGGAACCGGTCGAAACGACGCTTGCCCTGTTCCAGCTCCCCGGTCGCGTGCGGGCCGACCGGACCCGCACCGGCGACCTGCGACTCGGCATACCTGATCCATTCCTGGCCGCGCTGGCGCTCGGTCGTGACCAACCGCTGCCCCGCGCGGTCGTCGACCAGCCGGTCCAGTTGGTGGAGCGCTCGCGGGTAGTCCCGAAGCCCTTCGTGATAGGGCGCCAGGAAGGCCTCGCTGCGCGTGAGCTGGTAACCGCGCAGCCCGGTCTCCGCATTGGTCAGGGCCTGCAGCGCTTCGGCGTTGGCCAGTCGTGCCGGAGCCCACCGTGTGGTCACGGTCTCCAGGCTGTTGACCGCGAGGACGAGCCCCACGGCACCGGTGGCACCGACGACCAGCAACGCCACGAGGACAGCCGTCAAGGTGGTTCGCACCTGTGCGGCCAAGGTGGACCGGGCGTCGGGTCGGCGCCCCACCGGGAAGGTCCTCATATGGGGACGTATCTTGCCACGCAGAACTCACCCGGCCGCAATGCGTGAGCGGTCAGTGGGGCGAGTGTCGCCGCCGGTGGAACGCGGTGGTGACCACCACGGGGCAGTGCCGGGTGGGTGAGTGCTCACGAAGCTCGCGCAGCACCTCGCTGCCGTGCAGGTCAGGCAGCGGTGGCGCTGCCACCCGTAGGGCGTCGGTGCCCGGACGTCAGGCAGCGGGCAGGGCGACCGTGAAGACGGAGCCACGTCCGAGCTCGGAGTCCACGGTGATCGTGCCGCCGTGTCGGTGCACCACCCGTTGGACGATGCTCAGGCCGAGTCCGGTGCCGGGCACCTGCAGCGCCGAGGGATTGGTGCCGCGGAAGAACTCGGTGAACAACGATTCCTGGTCGGCCGCACTGATGCCGAGCCCCTCGTCCGCGCACACGAGGTGCAGTTCGCCGTCCCGCCGCCGGAGGGACACCGTGACCCCGCCTCCGCGTGGCGTGAACTTCACGGCGTTGCTGATCAGGTTGTCGACCACCCGAGTGAGCTCGTCCGGACTGCCCGAGACCACGGGTCGGGCCTCCGCGACCTCGACGTCGAGGTGGACGCCCTGCTGGGCCGCCCCGGCCGCCTGCATGTCGACCGCGTCCCGGACCAGCCCGGCCAGGTCCACCGGTTCGCGCGGCACCGGACGGTCCGGGTCGGAGATGCGGGACAGGGCCAGCAGGTCGTCGACGAGCGACTGCAACCTCCGGGTGTTGCGGTCCATCACGTTCAGCGACCAGCTGATGTCCGCTGCCGGGTCGTCGCGCATCAACTCCAGGTGACCGACCAGGGAGGCCAGTGGGTTCTTGAGCTCGTGCGAGACCGTGGAGAACAGCCGTGTCTTGGCCGTGTTGGCCTCGCGCAGCTGTGTCGTTGCACGGCGCTCCAGCTCGAGCAGTCGCGCGTTGACGATAGCTCTTCCGAGGTCTCGGCCGAGCTCGAGTGCCGCGACACACTCCTCGTCGCTCCACTCCGGCGAGTCCGCGGACCGGGTCAGCACCAGGTGGCCGAGGCACTCGGCCCCGACGCCGATCGGGGCAAGGAGCAGGGAGCTGGCGCCGTGCCGGCCGATGAAGTCCAGCAGGTGGCGCGACTCCCCGGCGGTCAGCAGTTCGGGCGGTTCGACATGCCCATCTCGGACTAGGCCGGGCGTCTGGTCGCGCCAACAACGCTCGGCAGCGCGCCGGGCAAGGTCGATCAGGTCGGTGGGGGCCCAGTTGCTGTCGTCGGGGGTGAGGGCGGCGACCGCGTCGACCGACGGGGCTCCCTCCCGCGCGAAGGCCCGGATCCACACCTCCGTGCACCGCAGGGCTCGTGCGATCGGTCCGGCGACCGCTTCCACCACCTGGGTCGGCTCGAGCACCTGCTGGCAGAGCCGGGCGACCTCGTGGACTGCGGAGGCCAGGACGGCACGCTCCGTCAGGGTGTTGCGCTGGCTGGCCGCGTTGATGGCGACTCCGGCCTGGTTGGCGAAGACCTCGAGGATCGCCTGCTGCAGGCCGTTGGGGCGCAGGCCGTTCAGGGGCAGGTCGACGGACAGCATGCCGAGCATCGCCCCCGCGGGATCGTAGAAGGGAGCGAGCAGCGTGTCCGCCGGGTCCCAGATGTCGGGTCCCTCCTGCACCGGTTGCTCCCAGCGGGCGGTGACCCAGCCGGCGGGCGCCGAGTCGGGCAGCCGGTCGGCGGCCACGAAGCGCAGGCTCCCCCACTGTTCGGCCACCGCGAACTCCGACTCGATGCTCGCTCGTGGCGTGCGACGCCCGAGCAGCTGGGCGCGGGCATCCTCGTCCCCCGCGACCGCGACCACCTCGAGCTGGTCGTCTGCGCGCAAGAGGCTGATGGCCGCGACCTGGAAGCCCACGACGTCGGCGGCACCGTTCACGACCATGTCCAGCAGGTCCTGCAGGCTCTCCTGCCCGCTGGCCCGGTTCATGAGCCGCGACAGGCGCCGCAGCGACTCCACGGCCGCGTCGGTGACGGACGCGGACTCTCCGCGCCCGAACTCCGCAACTGGCCGTTGTCCTCCCATGGCTGCACCGGACCCTACCGCGACGGGTGTTCCGGTGCGCCCCACGCGGAGTGCGCGCCCGAGGGGCGAGCTGCGACGCCTCGGCGAGCCGGGCGTCGCCCCGGACGTGTGGAACATCGACACAGACTGGCGCGTTGCACGACCACGGTCTTGTCGACATTGGAGGTGTGCCCGTGCCCGCACCCGGGGCGAGAACGCTGCCGAGCCCTGCACGGCAGGCCGACAGGCTCATCGAGCTCGGCGTCCACCACATCGCGAACATGCCTGCGCCGGATCTTCGCGCTGCCGTCGCGGGCCTCGAGGTCGAGGACAGTCTCCTCGTGCTGCCGCCTGATCGTGCACCTGTCACGAGACTGGCCCCCCTGGTCGAGCACGGCGGTAAGCACGGCTTCGTGGTAGTCGACATGCCCGATGCCGACGACTTCCAGCCGATCGAGGGTGCGGCGCCGCCGGACGGTGGCGCCTACCTGGTGCGTGGGCTGGACCGCGGCGACCACCTGGCCAACTGGAGTCCCGACGAAGCGTTACCCGAGATCCACGGGGCGGGCCGCACCCCGCTGACGCTCAGCGAAGGAATCCACTGGCTGCTCCAGCAGCCAGCCGTCCTCGAACGGGGACACTGCTTCATGACGATCGCCTCGCGACTGCGCAAGGCGGGCGGAGCGCTGGATGCCCGTACTCCAGCGCTGTGGATCAGCAACGGAACCGGCCGCGACGGCCGGCACAACCGCAACGCACCCAAGATCGGATGGTGCTGGGCCGGTAACCGGCACACGTGGCTCGGCTTCGCCTCGGCCGCGGCGCGCGAGCAGCTATCCAGCTGATCGCGGGCCCGCCTGTCCTTGAGACGGGCGGGCGTCC